>NZ_LGDB01000168.1:0-217 GCF_001279655.1 Streptomyces sp. WM6372
TATTCGGACTCGCTTTCGCTACGGCTTCCCCACACGGGTTAACCTCGCTACACACCGCTAACTCGCAGGCTCATTCTTCAAAAGGCACGCAGTCACGACCCATTGGGTAAACCCAATGAGCGACGCTCCCACGGCTTGTAGGCACACGGTTTCAGGTACTATTTCACTCCGCTCCCGCGGTACTTTTCACCATTCCCTCACGGTACTATCCGCTATC
>NZ_LGDB01000169.1:0-217 GCF_001279655.1 Streptomyces sp. WM6372
GATAGCGGATAGTACCGTGAGGGAATGGTGAAAAGTACCGCGGGAGCGGAGTGAAATAGTACCTGAAACCGTGTGCCTACAAGCCGTGGGAGCGTCGCTGTATGTGCTTGCACATGCAGTCGTGACTGCGTGCCTTTTGAAGAATGAGCCTGCGAGTTAGCGGTGTGTAGCGAGGTTAACCCGTGTGGGGAAGCCGTAGCGAAAGCGAGTCCGAATA
>NZ_LGDB01000170.1:0-207 GCF_001279655.1 Streptomyces sp. WM6372
GTCGCGACGGAAGCCGCCACCACGGTTGTCGTCACGACGGTCGCCACCGGAACGGAAGCCGCCCGACGGACGGTCGTCGCGGCGGAAGCCGCCACGGTCGCCACCGCGGTCGTCACGGTTGAAGCCGCCCGACGGACGGTCGTCGCGACGGAAGCCGCCACCACGGTTGTCGTCACGACGGTCGCCACCGGAACGGAAGCCGCCCGA
>NZ_LGDB01000171.1:0-91476 GCF_001279655.1 Streptomyces sp. WM6372
ACCCCCGCCCCCCCCAACGCCGACGGCCCCCTCAGGGGGAGCCGAGGGGGCCGGGCGAGGGCTGACGCCCTTGGGACTGCACCGGACGGACGGGTCCGGCGCAGTGGCGCGAAGCCGGTGGGGCCCGCCGGAGGCGAGCCGCGTGGGCGGCGCGCGACGCATCACGCGACGCAACGGGCGCGACGCAACGGCCGGCGACGCATCGCGCGACGCAACGGGCCCGACGTCACCCGCGACGCAACGCCACGCGTTCCGTCACCGCCACGCCATCAGATGCCCATGGCCGCCGCGAGGTCCTTCTTGATCCCGTCCAGGACTTCCTGGCCGCGGACGCGGGCCGGCTCCAGGTCGGAGGCCTCGGAGACCGGGACCACGACCTCCAGGTAGCACTTGAGCTTGGGCTCGGTGCCGGAGGGGCGGCAGATCACCCGGGCCTTGTAGTCGCCCTCCAGGTGGTAGCGCAGGCCGTCCGTGGGCGGGAGCTTGTCCGTGCCCCGGTTCAGGTCCTCCGCCGAGACCACCCGCAGGCCCGCCAGGGCCGTCGGGGGCTCCGCGCGCAGCCGCGCCATGGCGTTGGCGATGATCGAGAGGTCCTCGACGCGAACCGACAGCTGGTCGGTGTGGTGCAGGCCGTGGGCCATCGCCAGGTCGTCCAGCAGGTCGGTCAGCGTGCGGCCCTGCTCCTTGAGCTCCGAGGCCAGCTCCGCCACCAGCAGGGCGGCCGTGATGCCGTCCTTGTCGCGGACGCCCTCGGGGTCGACGCAGTAGCCGAGCGCCTCCTCGTAGCCGTACCGCAGGCCCTCGACGCGGGCGATCCACTTGAAGCCCGTGAGGGTCTCCTCGTAGCCGACGCCCGCCGCCTCCGCGATCCGGCCCAGGAGGGACGACGAGACGATGGACTCGGCGAAGACGCCGCGGGCGCCCTTGTGGACCAGGTGGGCGGCCAGCAGCGCGCCGACCTCGTCGCCGCGGAGCATCCGCCAGCCGTCCGCGGTGGGTACGGCCACGGCGCAGCGGTCCGCGTCCGGGTCGTTGGCGATCACGATGTCGGGCTGGGCCTCGGCGGCCGTCGCGAACGACAGGTCCATCGCGCCCGGCTCCTCCGGGTTCGGGAAGGCCACCGTCGGGAACGCCGGGTCCGGCTCCGCCTGCTCGGCGACCAGGACCGGCTCCGGAAAGCCGGCCCGGGCGAAGGCCGCCAGGACGACGTCCTTGCCGACGCCGTGCATGGCCGTGTAGACGGTCCGCACGCCCCGGGGGGAGCCGGGGGTCAGGACGGCGTCCGTACGGGCCAGATAGGCCTCCAGGACCTCGTCGCCGAGGTTCTCCCAGCCGGACTCCGGGCGGGGGACCGAGGCGAGGGTGTCCACGCGCTCGATCTCCGCCGCGATCTCGACGTCCGCGGGGGACACGATCTGCGAGCCGTCGCCGAGGTAGACCTTGTAGCCGTTGTCCCGGGGCGGGTTGTGGCTCGCGGTCACCTCGACGCCGGCGACGGCACCCAGGTGCCGTATGGCGTACGCGAGGACGGGCGTCGGCAGCGGGCGGGGCAGGACGGCCGCGCGCAGGCCCGCGCCGGTCATCACGGCGGCGGTGTCGCGGGCGAAGTCCGCGGACTTGTACCGCGCGTCGTAGCCGACGACGACCAGGCCGCCGGCGTGACCCTGGGCCTTGAGGTAGGCCGCGAGGCCCGCCGCGGCCCGGATGACCACGGAGCGGTTCATCCGCATCGGGCCCGCGCCGATCTCGCCGCGCAGTCCGGCCGTGCCGAACTGCAGGGTGCCGGAGAACCGGTCCGCGAGCTCCGCCGCGACCGCGGCGTCGTCCGACGCGTCGACGAGCTCGGCCAGCTCGGCCGCCGTCTCCGGGTCCGGGTCCTCCGCCAGCCAGGCCCGCGCCCGGGTGATCAGGTCGTCCTGTTCCTGCACTGCCACTGCTTCCGCCTTGTCTCTCGTACGGTGCCGATGCCTCAGATGCGGGCGAGGACCTGCGTCAGCAGCTTGCCCATGCGCGCGGCCGAGTCGCGGCCGGCCTGGAGCACCTCTTCGTGGTTCAGCGGCTCGCCGGAGATGCCCGCCGCCAGGTTGGTGACCAGGGAGATGCCGAGCACCTCGGCGCCGGCCTCGCGGGCGGCGATGGCCTCCAGCACGGTGGACATGCCGACCAGGTCGGCTCCCATGACGCGGATCATGTTGATCTCGGCCGGGGTCTCGTAGTGCGGGCCGGGGAACTGGACGTAGACGCCCTCTTCGAGGGTCTCGTCGATCTCCTTGCACATCGCGCGCAGGCGCGGCGAGTACAGGTCGGTCAGGTCCACGAAGTTCGCGCCGACGATCGGCGAGGTGGCCGTCAGGTTGAGGTGGTCGCTGATCAGGACGGGCTGGCCGGGCTTCATGCCCTCGCGCAGGCCGCCGCAGCCGTTGGTCAGGACGACGGTCTTGCAGCCGGCGGCGACGGCGGTGCGCACGCCGTGGGCGACGGCGGCGACGCCGCGGCCCTCGTAGTAGTGGGTCCGGCCGAGGAAGACCAGCGCGCGCTTGTCGCCGATCTTGTACGAGCGGATCTTGCCGCCGTGGCCCTCGACGGCGGCGGGCGGGAAGCCCGGCAGCTCGGTGACGGGGAACTCGGCCTCGGGCGCGCCCAGCGCCTCTGCGGCGGGGGCCCAGCCGGAGCCCATGACGAGGGCGACATCGTGGGTTTCGGCGCCGGTCAGCTCACGCAGGCGGGCGGCTGCGGCGGTGGCGTCGGCGAAGGGGTCGGTAACAGATGCGTTCACGCAGACGAGCGTAGCCGAGCATTGCCTACGCGCGTAGATGGCGCAGCTCACGGTGTTCGGATCGTTGCCTTGTCGTTTCCGCCGAAATGCCCCGGCGCTTCGCCGGCCCGCGTCACCCGCCCGCTCACCCAGGGGGCGCGCGCCGGACGGCTCTAGCAGGGGCGCTTGCGCAGTTCCATCACGTAGTCGTGCGGGGCCCCCGCCGATTCGGCCGCGTCGGCGATCTCGCCGAGGTAGCGCGCCGAGGGCAGGCCGCCCTCGTAGCCGTTCAGCACGTAGCACCACGCCGGCTCCTCGCCGTCCAGCGTGTGGACGCGGATCCGCATCCGGCGGTAGATGTCGAGCCCGACGCCCTCCCACCGGTCCATGGAGTCCTCGTCCAGCGGCGCGATGTCGTACAGGGCGACGAACACCTGGTGGCGCGGGGCCTCGACGATCGTGGCCAGGGCGCCCTCCCACCCCATCTGCTCACCGCCGAAGGTCAGCCGCCAGTCGTTGATCCAGCCCGTGCCGCGCAGCGGCGAATGCGGAGCGCGGCGCGTCATCAGCCGCGGGTCGAGGTTGCCGGCGTACGCGGCGTAGAGCGACATGAGGTCGAGGGTACGGGAGGGGCGGGGCGGGCCGCGTGCCCGGCCGTCCTCACGGATGGCCGGACCGGGGGAGAAGCACCTTGAAGCGTGCGGGACAATGGGGCACGGAATGCATCCCCCGGGGAGTCCCCCCGGAAGCCCCGGCCGGGGCGGCAGCCGGCCGGGTAGACGTGAGGCGGAGTTTTCGTGACCCGGATCGTGATCATCGGCGGCGGACCCGGCGGGTATGAGGCGGCCCTCGTGGGGGCCCAGCTCGGCGCGGAGGTGACCGTCGTCGACTGCGACGGCCTCGGTGGCGCGTCCGTCCTCACCGACTGCGTACCCTCCAAGACCCTCATCGCGACCGCAGAGGTCATGACGACCTTCGACTCGTCGTACGAGGAACTCGGCATCGTCGTCGCCGACGACACCCCGCACATCGAGCAGGCCGCGCGCGTCGTCGGCGTGGACCTCGGCAAGGTGAACCGGCGCGTCAAGCGCCTCGCGCTCGCCCAGTCGCACGACATCACCGCGTCCGTCACCCGGGCCGGCGCCCGCGTCGTACGGGGCCGCGGCAAGCTCGGCGGCCCGCAGGGCATCGACGGCACGCGCGACGTCATCGTCACCGCCGCCGACGGCACCGAGACGATCCTGACGGCCGACGCCGTGCTGATCGCGACCGGCGGCCACCCCCGCGAGATCCCCGACGCCATGCCCGACGGCGAGCGGATCCTGAACTGGACCCAGGTCTACGACCTCGACGAGCTCCCCGAGGAGCTCATCGTGGTCGGCTCCGGCGTCACCGGCGCCGAGTTCGCCGGCGCGTACCAGGCCCTCGGCTCCCGGGTCACGCTGATCTCCTCGCGCGACCGCGTGCTGCCCGGCGAGGACCCGGACGCGGCGGCCGTACTGGAGGACGTCTTCCGGCGCCGCGGCATGAACGTCGTGGGCCGCTCCCGCGCCGAGTCCGCCAAGCGCGTCGGCGACCGCGTCGAGGTCACGCTCTCCGACGGCCGGGTCATCACCGGCACGCACTGCCTGATGGCGGTCGGCGCGATCCCGAACACCAAGGACATGAACCTGGAGGAGTCCGGGGTCCGGCTCAAGGAGTCCGGGCACATCTGGACCGACAAGGTCTCCCGTACGTCCGCGCCCGGCGTGTACGCGGCTGGCGACGTGACCGGGATCTTCGCGCTGGCCTCCGTCGCGGCCATGCAGGGCCGCATCGCGATGTACCACTTCCTCGGCGACGCGGTGGCCCCGCTGAACCTCAAGACGGTCTCGTCGAACGTCTTCACCGACCCGGAGATCGCCACTGTCGGTTACACCCAGGCCGATGTGGACTCCGGGAAGATCGACGCCCGTGTCGTGAAGCTGCCCCTGCTGCGCAACGCGCGCGCCAAGATGCAGGGCATCCGGGACGGGTTCGTGAAGCTGTTCTGCCGCCCGGGCACCGGAATCGTGGTCGGCGGCGTGGTGGTCTCCCCGCGGGCGAGCGAGCTGATCCACCCCATCTCGATCGCGGTCGACAACAACCTGACCGTCGAGCAGATCGCAAACGCGTTCACGGTGTACCCCTCGCTGTCGGGTTCGATCGCCGAGGTGGCGCGCCAGCTGCACACGCGGAAGGCCGCCGGCGAGGCCTGAGGGCGGTAACCGCCCCACGTCAGGGGGGACTTGGGGCGGGCCTTCGGAGGGTGGAGTGACGTTCACTCAACCGCCTCGCCGCGTATACCACTAGTCGCCCTGTTTTATGGACAACTTCGGTATTCCGGCGCAAGGAGCTGAAACAAGACGGTCGTTGGGGTTACTGTCAGTTTCGTGTTCGCTGCAGAACGTCGCCAATTGATTCTCGAAATGGTGCGGGCCAACGGAGCGGTATCGCTCCGGGAGCTCGCCCGCGTCGTCCAGACCTCCGAAGTGACCGTACGGCGGGACGTGCGGGCGCTGGAGGCAGAAGGACTCCTCGACCGCCGACACGGCGGTGCGGTGCTGCCGGGCGGTTTCACCCGTGAATCCGGCTTCCCGCAAAAGTCCCATCTCGCGACGGCGGAGAAGACCGCCATCGCCGATGTCGCGGCCTCCCTCGTCGAAGAGGGCGAGGCCGTCGTCGTCGGCGCGGGCACCACGACCCAGGAGCTGGCCCGCCGGCTCGCCCGGGTGCCCGGCCTGACCGTCGTGACCAACTCCCTCCTCGTCGCCCAGGCGCTGGCCCACGCCAACCGGGTCGAGGTCGTCATGACGGGCGGCACCCTGCGCGGCTCCAACTACGCGCTGGTCGGCAGCGGGGCGGAGCAGTCCCTCCAGGGGCTGCGGGTCTCCCGGGCCTTCCTGTCCGGCAGCGGTCTGACCGCGGAACGCGGTCTGTCCACGTCCAACATGCTGTCGGCGAGCGTGGACCGGGCCCTGGTCCAGGCGGCGGCGGAGGTGGTGGTCCTCGCGGACCACACGAAGCTGGGCACCGACACCATGTTCCAGACGGTGCCCACCGATGTGATGACCCGTCTGGTCACCGACGAGCCCCCGCCGCACGACGACCGCGCGGCGACGGAACTCCAGGCACTGGCCGACCAGGGGGTCCAGATCACCATCGCCGGGGCCGTGGCCTCCGGCGGTACGGGCGAGGGCATGGCGGGCCGCCGCCCGCGCCGCGAGTCCCCGCTGCCGGTGCAGCGGCGCGGGGGGCCGACGGCCCAGCTGCGCAGCGCCCCCGCGTCGATGCTGGAGCAGCAGTCCGCGGGGGACCGCCCCCGCGTCGCGGACATGCGGCGCCGCTAGGGGGCGCCCGGTGGCGGTATGGCGCCCCGAAACGCGTGAGGCCCGGAACCCCCGCGGGGATTCCGGGCCTCAGCGGTTCAAGGACGTCAGTCCTTGATCTCGCAGATGGTGGCGCCGGAGGTGAGGCTGGCGCCGACTTCGGCGGTGAGGCCGACGATCGTGCCGGAGCGGTGCGCGTTCAGCGGCTGCTCCATCTTCATGGCCTCCAGGACGACGACCAGGTCGCCCTCGTTGACCTGCTGGCCCTCCTCGACCGCGACCTTGACGATCGTGCCCTGCATCGGGGACGCCAGCGTGTCGCCGGAGGCGGCCGGGCCGGACTTCTTCGCCGCGCGGCGCTTCGGCTTCGCGCCGCCCGCCGCGGCCGTGCGGGCCAGCGTCATGCCCAGCGAGGACGGGAGGGAGACCTCCAGGCGCTTGCCGCCGACCTCGACGACGACCGTCTCGCGGCCCGGCTCGTCCTCCGTGTCCTCCGCCGCCGGGGCGACGAACGCGGGGATGTCGTTGACGAACTCGGTCTCGATCCAGCGGGTGTGGACCCGGAAGGGGTTCGAGGTGAACGCCGGGTCGGCGACGACCGCGCGGTGGAACGGGATGGCCGTGGCCATGCCCTCCACGTCGAACTCCGCCAGCGCGCGCGCCGCCCGCTGCAGGGCCTGCTCGCGCGTGGCGCCCGTGACGATGAGCTTGGCGAGGAGGGAGTCCCAGGCCGGGCCGATGACCGAGCCGGACTCCACGCCCGCGTCCAGGCGGACACCGGGGCCGGAGGGGGCGTTGAACTTGGTGACGGTGCCGGGGGCCGGCAGGAAGCCGCGGCCCGGGTCCTCGCCGTTGATGCGGAACTCGAAGGAGTGCCCGCGCAGGACCGGGTCGCCGTAGCCGAGCTCCTCGCCGTCGGCGATGCGGAACATCTCGCGGACCAGGTCGATGCCGGTGACCTCTTCGGTGACCGGGTGCTCGACCTGCAGACGGGTGTTGACCTCCAGGAAGGAGATCGTCCCGTCCGTGCCGACCAGGAACTCGACCGTGCCGGCGCCGACGTAGCCGGCCTCCTTCAGGATCGCCTTCGACGCCGCGTACAGCTCGGCGTTCTGAGCCTCCGACAGGAACGGCGCGGGGGCTTCCTCGACCAGCTTCTGGTGGCGGCGCTGGAGGGAGCAGTCACGGGTGGAGACGACGACCACGTTGCCGTGGGAGTCGGCCAGGCACTGCGTCTCGACGTGGCGCGGCTTGTCGAGGTAGCGCTCGACGAAGCACTCGCCGCGGCCGAAGGCCGCGACGGCCTCGCGGACGGCCGAGTCGTAGAGCTCGGGGACCTCTTCGAGCGTGCGGGCGACCTTCAGGCCGCGGCCGCCGCCGCCGAAGGCGGCCTTGATCGCGATCGGCAGGCCGTGCTGCTCGGCGAACGCGACGACCTCGTCGGCCCCGGAGACCGGGTCCGGGGTGCCCGCGACGAGCGGGGCGCCGGCGCGCTGGGCGATGTGGCGGGCGGCGACCTTGTCACCCAGGTCGCGGATGGCCTGCGGGGGCGGGCCGATCCAGGTCAGGCCGGCGTCGAGCACGGCCTGCGCGAATTCGGCGTTCTCGGAGAGGAAGCCGTATCCGGGATGGATGGCGTCCGCGCCGGAATCGGCTGCGGCCTGGAGGACCTTGGAGATGTCCAGGTAGCTGGCGGCCGGGGTGTCACCGCCCAACGCGAAAGCTTCGTCGGCCGCGCGGACATGCAGAGCGTCCCGGTCCGGATCGGCGTAGACGGCTACGCTTGCGATTCCGGCATCCCGGCAGGCCCGAGCAACGCGGACAGCGATTTCGCCACGGTTGGCGATGAGCACCTTGCGCACGATGGCTCCCTCCTTGAAACAAGCTGAGTTTAGGGACAGCCCACACGGCGTTTCGACCCTTCCCTAGAGGTGACCTTGCCCACACGGAGTGTGATTCGAGTCCGCCTCGAGTGAGGAAAGCCCTTGTGGCGCCCCAGGTCAGGGGGATCCCCGACTGCACAGTAACCCCGTCACCCATCCGAGGTCTCTGTTCGCCCGGTCAGCGGGCCCCGGTGATTCTTTGTCGAGTCCCTACGAACGGCCCACACATTCTTTGCGTGATCGCCGGCGAGGGCGCCCCGTGTAACGAAGCTGCCCGGCCCCCTTGTCCGTACGTTTACCCGTTAGTAGCCTCCAGGGCGTCGAACAGGCTTGTGCGTCGCTGTGGGGGGTGGGTTCGTCGTGGGCGTCGTGCTGCGCAGGCTCGTGGCCGGACTGGCCGCGGTCGTGCTCGTCGCCGAGGCGGCGGTACTGGTCCTGGTCCACATCGTGCTGGGCAGGACCACCCACAACCAGTCGATGTCCATCGCGGGCATGGACCCTGATGTCATGTCTACGGCGACGTACGCGATGGGGGCGGGCATCGGCGCCTTCCTGCTCCTGTGCGCCGTGCTCCTCGCCGTGGCGGCCGTACGCGACCGCGCGCCCGGCACCTTCGCGCGCGTCGTGCTCGTCACCGCCGCCGTCACCCACGGGGTGCTCGGCGCCCTCGCCGTGGGGCTCGTCGGCTGGGGCGCCTTCGCGGTGATGATGCTGATCCTGTGCCTGCTGGTCCTGGCCCTGATGCTCTACGCGGCCCAGGGCGCGGCCGGGGCGGCCTCAGGGGGTGCCCCTGACGGCCGTGACGCCCCGCCCGCGCCGTTCGGGGAGCTCAAGCCCACAAATCCGTGATCGACACGCCCAGTTCGCCCAGCAGGGAGCGCAGCAGCGGCAGCGACAGCCCGATGACGTTCCCGGGGTCGCCGTCGATGCCCTCGATGAACGGGGCCGACAGCCCGTCCAGGGTGAAGGCCCCGGCCACGTGCAGCGGCTCGCCGCTCGCCACGTACGCGGCCACCTCGGCGTCCGTCGGCTCGCCGAACCGGACCGTCGTCGAAGCCGTGGCCGATACCTGACGCCCCGTCGCCGTGTCGATCACGCAGTGCCCGGTGCGCAGCATCCCGGCCCGCCCGCGCATCGACTTCCAGCGGGCCGTGGCCTCCTCGGCGTCCGCCGGCTTGCCGAGCGCCTCGCCGTCCAGCTCCAGCACGGAGTCGCAGCCGATCACCAGGGCGCCCGCGGCCTCGTCCAGGGCCGCCACGACGCCCGCCTTGGCCTCGGCCAGCGCCAGCGCCAGCTCGGCCGGGGTCTCCGCGCTGAGCGCGTCCTCGTCGAAGTGGCTGACGATCACGTGCGGGGCCAGCCCGGCCTGCCGCAGCAGGTTGAGCCGGGCGGGCGAGGCGGAGGCGAGGACGAGGGCGTGGGCCGGGCCCTGGGCAGCAGCAGTCATGCCCGTCATCGTAGGCGCGGCCCGCACGCCCCCGACCCGCCGGACGTCCCTAGAAGCCCACGCCCAGCACGTACACGACCACCAGCATCGCGAGGACGACCACCACGGTCATCCGCCGGACCATCGCCTGCGCGTCGCGCATGTCCTTGGGCGGCTCGTTCTTCGGGTCTGACCAGAGCATGCCCCGATACTGGCCCCGCGCAACGGCGTGGCGCCTGAGTACGGGTACTCAGGCGCCACGGTCCGTTCACACCATCTTCACGACCGGCCGGGGGCCCGTCCGGACCCCGCCTATCCGGGCCAGTACGTACGGGCCCACGCGCGCGGCCCCGGCTGCGGCAGCGTCCGCCGGGCCACCCGGGCCGGCGCCGACCACTCGTCCGCCACCCGTGCGGCGCCCGGCGGTGCCGACGCCAGCACCGCCGCGCGCGCTTGGACCACCGCCAGTGCGGCGGCCAGCTCCTCGGGCGTCGGGTTCCCCTTGACGACCTTGATCACCACGGGACTGCCTCCTAGTGTCCTAGCGTCCTAGAGGGGGATGTTGCCGTGCTTCTTCGGGGGCAGGGACTCCCGCTTGGTGCGCAGCTGCCGCAGCCCCTTGACCACGTGGGCCCGGGTCTCCGACGGCATGGTCACCGCGTCGATGTAACCGCGCTCGGCGGCCGTGTACGGGTTCAGCAGCGTGTCCTCGTACTCGGCGATGAGCCGGGCCCGCGTCTCCTCGGCGGTGCCCGCCTCCTCCGCCTCGGCGATGGCGCGCCGGTGCAGGATGTTGACCGCGCCCTGCGCGCCCATGACGGCGATCTGCGCGGTCGGCCAGGCCAGGTTCAGGTCCGCGCCGAGGTGCTTGGAGCCCATGACGTCGTACGCGCCGCCGAAGGCCTTGCGGGTGATGACGGTGATCAGGGGGACGGTGGCCTCGGCGTAGGCGTAGATCAGCTTCGCGCCGCGCCGGATGATTCCGTTGTACTCCTGGTCCGTGCCCGGCAGGAAGCCCGGGACGTCCACGAACGTCAGCACCGGGACGTTGAAGGCGTCGCAGGTCCGCACGAAGCGGGCGGCCTTCTCGGAGGCGTTGATGTCCAGGCAGCCGGCGAACTGCATCGGCTGGTTGGCGACGATGCCCACCGGGTGCCCCTCGACCCGGCCGAAGCCGGTGAGGATGTTCGGCGCGAACAGCGACTGCGTCTCCAGGAACTCCGCGTCGTCGAGCACGTGCTCGATCACGGTGTGCATGTCGTACGGCTGGTTCGCGCTGTCCGGGATCAGTACGTCGAGCTCGCGGTCGGTGTCGGTGACCTCGGTGTCCGCCTCCTCGGGGAAGGCGGGCGGCTCGGAGAGGTTGTTCGACGGCAGGTACGCCAGCAGGGACTTGACGTACTCGATGGCGTCCTTCTCGTCCCCGGCCATGTGGTGGGCCACGCCGGAGGTGGAGTTGTGGGTGCGCGCGCCGCCGAGCTCCTCGAAGCCCACGTCCTCGCCGGTGACCGTCTTGATGACGTCCGGGCCGGTGATGAACATGTGCGAGGTCTGGTCGACCATCACGGTGAAGTCGGTGATGGCGGGGGAGTACACGGCGCCGCCGGCGCAGGGCCCGACGATCAGGCTGATCTGCGGGATCACCCCGGAGGCGTGGACGTTGCGGCGGAAGATCTCGCCGTACATGCCCAGCGCGCTGACGCCCTCCTGGATGCGGGCGCCGCCGGAGTCGTTGATGCCGACGAGCGGGCAGCCGGTCTTCAGCGCGAAGTCCATGACCTTCATGATCTTCTGCCCGTAGACCTCGCCGAGGGCCCCGCCGAACACCGTGAAGTCCTGGGAGAACACGGCCACCGGGCGGCCGTCCACCGTGCCGTAGCCGGTGACGACGCCGTCGCCGTAGGGGCGGGTCTTCTCCAGCCCGAAGGCGGTCGACCGGTGCCGGGCGAACTCGTCCAGCTCGACGAAGGACCCCTCGTCCAGCAGCAGGGCGACCCGCTCACGCGCCGTCAGCTTCCCCTTGGCGTGCTGCTTCTCCACCGCGCGCGCGGACCCGGCGTGAGTGGCTTCGTCGATGCGGCGCTGCAGGTCCGCGATCTTGCCCGCGGTCGTGTGCATGTCGATCGGCTCTGAGGGTTGTGACATCGGGGTCGCGGCTCCCTGTGTGGTGTCAACTGCCTGGTCAATTGATTGACTACTGCTGGCTACTGGTGCGTAGCGTATCGGCGGGCATGGCGCTCGGCAGTGCGGCGTTTGACACACCTACTGTGGGTTGCATGACGCCATCAGATGCATCAGGTGCGGCTTCCACCGGCCGCTGGTCGAGCCTTGAGCGGCCGCCTTTGAGCGCCGCCGCGCTGGAGCGGGCCCTCGTCGCCGACGGGGGGCTGTGGAGCTCGGTCGAGGTGGTCTCCGCCACCGGGTCCACCAACACCGATCTCGCCGCCCGGGCCGCGCGGCTGCCCGAGGGATCCGTGCTCGTCGCCGAGGAGCAGACCGCCGGGCGCGGACGGCTCGACCGCAGCTGGGTCGCGCCGCCGCGGTCCGGGCTGTTCTTCTCCGTCCTGCTCAAGCCGGGCGAGTCCGTACCGCAGGAGCGGTGGGGGTGGCTGACCCTGCTGGCCGGGGTGGCCGCCGCGACCGGGCTGTCCCGCGCCGCCGGCGTGGACACGGCCCTCAAGTGGCCCAACGACCTGCTCGTCACCGTGAACGGCGAGGAGCGCAAGACCGGCGGCATCCTCGCCGAGCGGGTCGGCGAGGGGGTCGTGATCGGGATCGGGCTCAACGTCACCCTGACCGAGGACGAGCTGCCGGTGCCGGAAGCCGGGTCGCTGATCCTGGCCAAGGCCGCCGTGACGGACCGCGAGCCCCTGCTGAAGGCCGTACTGCGCTCCCTGGAGCAGTGGTACGGGGACTGGCGCGCGGCGGGCGGGGACCCGGCCGCCAGCGGCCTCCAGGAGGCCTACGCGGCGGACTGCGTGACCCTCGGCCGGCACGTACGGGCGGACCTGCCCGGCGGGCGCACACTCACCGGGACGGCGGAAGCGGTCGACGCGGACGGGCGGCTCGTGATCCGTACGGCCGAGGACGAGCACGAGGCCGTGGGGGCCGGGGACGTCGTCCACCTGCGGTCGGTGCGGTAGCCGGCCCGGCGGTCCGGCCGCGGCTGCGGGGAGTGGGGAGTGAGCTACGGCACACCTGCCGTATGGTTTAGGCGATCCCGGTCCTCCCGGTGATCACCCGGTTCGGCAGGGCAGTGCGCACGGAATGGACAGGAGGCGGCCCTTGACCGTCGACGACCCTACGTCCGGCGCGTCCGCCTCACGGACGGGTGGTCCGGGGCCGGCCGGCCCCGGGGCCACCGGTCCGGGCACGCCGATCGGGCGGGACCAGCACACTCCCCACCACGAGGTCGACCACACCGCGCAGCCGACGGCGGACCCGCTCGCCATCCGGCTGGAGCAGCTGATCCTGGGTGCGGAGCGCCGGTACACCCCGTTCCAGGCGGCCCGCAGCGCCGGGGTCTCGATGGAGCTCGCCTCCCGCTTCTGGCGGGCCATGGGCTTCGCGGACATCGGCCAGGCCAAGGCGCTGACGGAGGCCGACGTACTGGCCCTGCGCAGGCTCGCGGGCCTGGTCGAGGCCGGGCTGCTGAGCGAGCCGATGGCCGTGCAGGTGGCGCGGTCCACGGGCCAGACCACCGCCCGGCTGGCGGAATGGCAGATCGACTCCTTCCTGGAGGGCCTGACGGAGCCGCCGGAGCCGGGAATGACCCGTACGGAGGTCACGTACCCGCTGGTCGAGCTGCTGCTGCCGGAGCTGGAGGAGTTCCTCGTCTACGTGTGGCGCCGCCAGCTGGCGGCGGCCACCGGGCGGGTGGTCCAGGTGGCGGACGACGAGGAGATGGTCGACCGGCGGCTCGCGGTGGGCTTCGCGGACCTGGTCGGCTTCACCCGTTTGACGCGGCGGCTGGAGGAGGAGGAGCTCGGCGAGCTCGTCGAGTCCTTCGAGACGACCTCGGCGGACCTGGTGGCCGCGCACGGCGGCCGGCTGATCAAGACGCTGGGCGACGAGGTGCTGTACTGCGCCGACGACGCGGCGACGGCCGCCGAGATCGCGCTGCGGCTGATCGAGACGATGGAAGCGGACGCCCAGATGCCGGAGCTGCGCGTCGGCATGGCGTTCGGGACCGTGACGACCCGGATGGGCGACGTCTTCGGGACCACCGTGAACCTGGCCTCGCGGCTGACGTCGATAGCGCCGAAGGACGCGGTGCTGGTCGACGGGGCGATGGCGGAGGAGCTGGGGCGGACGGGCGCGGCGCCGGTCTCCGAGAAGGAGGCCGAGGCGGAGGAGGGCGGCGGTACCTACCGCTTCGCGCTCCAGCCGATGTGGCAGCGGCCGGTGCGCGGTCTGGGGGTCGTGGAGCCCTGGTCGCTGACGCGGCGGAAGCCTAAGATCCCCGGGTAACGTTCGTTAACCGGGAGGGTCGCGGTGGTCGCTGTGTCTGAGTTCGTGGCTGTGCGCCGTCATGAGGACGGAGTCGCGGAGCTGGTCCTGGACCGGCCGAAGGCGATGAACGCGGTGTCGACGGAGATGGCGCGGGCCATCGGCGACGCGTGCGCGGAGCTCGCGTCGGACGTGTCGGTACGGGTGGTCGTGCTGTCGTCGGCGGTGGAGCGGGCGTTCTGCGTCGGGGCCGACCTCAAGGAGCGCAACTCGCTCTCGGACGCGGAGCTGGTGCGGCAGCGGCCGACCACGCGGGGCGCGTACGGGGGCGTGCTGGAGCTGCCGGTGCCGACGATCGCGGCGGTGCACGGGTTCGCGCTGGGCGGCGGCTTCGAGCTGGCGCTGGCCTGCGACGTGATCGTGGCGGACGAGACCGCGGTGGTCGGGCTCCCGGAGGTCTCCGTGGGCGTGATCCCGGGCGGCGGCGGTACGCAGCTGCTGCCGCGGCGCGTGGGCGCGGCGCGGGCGGCCGAGCTGATCTTCACGGCGCGGCGGGTGGAGGCGGCCGAGGCGCTGTCGCTGGGTCTGGTCGACTCCGTGGTCCCGGCGGGCACGGTCCGGGCCGAGGCGCTCGCCCTGGCGGCCCGTATGGCGGCGAACTCCCCGGTGGGCCTGCGGGCGGCGAAGCGCGCCCTGCGGCTGGGCCACGGGATGGACCTGGTGTCCGGCCTGGAGATCGAGGACGCGGCCTGGCGGACGGTGGCCTTCTCGGGGGACCGCGCGGAGGGCGTGGCGGCGTTCAACGAGAAGCGCCGCCCCAACTGGCCGGGGCACTAGTGCTGTGGCCGGACCGGGGCACTGGTGCGGTGACCGGAAAGGCCACGGCACCCGCCGCGGCGTGAAGTCGGCGGGCGGCCGCCGGCCGCTCGTCGAAGATCGCGGCGATTGTCGGCAAATCTGACAAAACTCCCTAACCTGGGGTGATGGGAGTCGACGGGCGGCTGCGAGCCGTCGTGGGGCTGGCGCAGGCCATGGCCGCCGCTTGCGCACCGCGGGACAGCGTCCGGGCCGCGGCCCGCGGGGCCCGGCTCGCGATGGACGGCTCCTTCGCCGCGATCTCCGCCTGGGAGCGCGAGCGCGGCCGGCTCCGCGTGCTCGTGAACGAGGGCGGGCTGCGGGGCGGGGAGGAGGAGTTCCCCAAGGACGAGTCCTATCCCGTCCACGACTTTCCCGAGATCACCGAGTTCCTGCACGAGCGGTGGGCCGGGGGCGGTGGGCCGCACGCCTGGGTGGAAGGGGCCGCCGGCGGCCGCCCCGGGCGGCGCGGCGAGGCCCTGCGCCGCCGCGGCCGCGGGACCTGCGTGGTCGCGCCCATCGTGCTCAGCGGCCGCGCCTGGGGCGAGCTGTACGTCGCCCGCGACGCCGGCCTGCCCGACTTCGACGCGGACGACGCCGAGTTCGCGACCGTCCTGGCCGCCGTCGTCGCCGCCGGCCTCGCGCAGAACGAGCGGCTGGAAGAGGCCCGTCGCCTCGCCTTCACCGATCCCCTGACCGGCCTCGCCAACCGGCGCGCCGTCGACATGCGGCTCGACGAGGCCCTGGAGGAGCACCGGCGCAGCGCCGCCGTGGTCAGCCTCGTCGTATGCGACCTGAACGGGCTCAAGAAGGTCAACGACACCCTCGGGCACGCCATGGGAGACCGGCTGCTGGAGCGGTTCGGGTCGGTGCTCAGCCTCTGCGGGGCCATACTGCCCGGCGCGCTCGTCGCCCGGCTCGGCGGCGACGAGTTCTGCCTGGTCAGCGTGGGTCCCCCGGCCGACGAGGTGGTGCGGGTCGCCGAGGAGCTGTGCCTGCGCGCCGCCGAGCTGGAGCTCGGGGAGGGCGTGGCCTGCGGGGTGGCGTCCACCGGGGACCCGATCGGGCCCGTGAAGTCCTCCCGGCGGCTGTTCCGGCTGGCCGACGCCGCCCAGTACAAGGCCAAGGCCGCCCGCTCCCCGAAGCCCGTGGTCGCCGGCCGCGACACCGCCGTCGTCCGGCTGGCCGACGCGGCCCAGCAGGAGGCGGCCGGCGAACGCCGCCGCTTCCGCGGCCGGGCGTAGGCCGGGGGCGGGCTGGACGTGGGCCGGGCGTGGGCCGGGCGGAGGCCTCGGGTGGGCCGGGTGGCGGGGCGTAAGGGTCCCTCCCGAAAGTCGCTAGTGACATGAAGCGATTCAGTCCGTAGGGTGCTGAATATGGATATGCACACTGTCGTGGTGGGGACCTCCGGGACCACCGCCGAGGACGTCATCGCCGTCGCCCGCGGCAACGCGCGGATCGAGCTGTCCGGCGAGGCGCTCGCCGCCCTCGCCCGCGCCCGCGAGATCGTCGACGCCCTCGCCGCCAAGCCCGAACCCGTCTACGGGGTGTCCACCGGCTTCGGCGCCCTCGCCTCCCGGCACATCAGCCCCGAGCTGCGCGCCCAGCTCCAGCGCAACATCGTCCGCTCGCACGCCGCCGGCATGGGCCCGCGCGTCGAGCGGGAGGTCGTGCGCGCCCTGATGTTCCTGCGCCTGAAGACCGTCGCCTCCGGCCACACCGGCGTCCGGCCGTCCGTCGCCCAGACGATGGCCGACGTACTCAACGCCGGCATCACGCCCGTCGTCCACGAGTACGGCTCGCTCGGCTGCTCCGGCGACCTCGCGCCGCTCTCGCACTGCGCGCTCACCCTGATGGGCGAAGGCGACGCGGAGGGTCCGGACGGGGTCGTGCGCCCCGCGGGCGAGCTGCTCGCCGAGGCCGGGATCCAGCCGGTCGAACTCAAGGAGAAGGAGGGCCTCGCCCTCCTCAACGGCACCGACGGCATGCTCGGCATGCTGGTCATGGCCCTCGCCGACCTCGACAAGCTCTACAAGTCCGCCGACATCACCGCCGCGCTGACCCTCGAAGCGCTGCTCGGCACCGAGAAGGTGCTCGCGCCCGAGCTGCACGCCATCCGCCCGCACCCGGGCCAGGGCGCCTCCGCCGCGAACATGGCCGCCGTCCTGAACGGCTCCGGGCTCACCGGGCACTTCCAGGAGGAGTCCGCCCCGCGCGTGCAGGACGCGTACTCGGTGCGCTGCGCCCCGCAGGTCGCCGGCGCCGGCCGCGACACCATGGCGCACGCCGCCCTCGTCGCCTCGCGCGAGCTGGCCTCGGCCGTCGACAACCCGGTGGTGCTGCCCGACGGGCGCGTGGAGTCCAACGGCAACTTCCACGGCGCGCCGGTGGCGTACGTCCTGGACTTCCTGGCGATCGCGGCGGCCGACCTCGGCTCCATCGCGGAGCGCCGCACCGACCGGCTGCTCGACAAGAACCGCTCGCACGGGCTGCCGCCGTTCCTGGCGGACGATGCCGGTGTCGACTCCGGCCTGATGATCGCCCAGTACACGCAGGCCGCCCTGGTCAGCGAGATGAAGCGGCTGGCCGTGCCGGCCTCCGCCGACTCGATCCCGTCCTCCGCCATGCAGGAGGACCACGTCTCGATGGGATGGTCGGCCGCGCGCAAGCTCCGTACCGCCGTCGACAACCTGACCCGGATCATCGCGATCGAGATGTACGCGGCCACCCGGGCCATCGAGCTGCGGCACGGGCTCACCCCGGCCCCGGCGAGCCGGGCGGCCATCGCGGCCGCTCGTGCGGCCGGTGTGGAGGGTCCCGGGCCGGATCGTTTCCTCGCCCCCGACCTGGCCGCGGCCGACGCGTTCGTCCGCAGCGGCGGTCTCGTCGCGGCGGTGGAGCCGGTGACGGGCCCGCTCGCCTGAGTCGTACGCGTACCGCGAAGGGCCGCCCCCGGAAGTCCCGGGGGCGGCCCTTCGGCGTGTCTTCGGCGTGTCTTCGGCGTGTCCTCGTACCGGCCCTACGCCTGCGAGCGGCGTACGGAGTAGGTGACGAACCCGGCCCCGAGGCCCAGGCAGAGCGTGCCGCCCAGCAGGTACGGGGCGGTGTCGATGCCGCCGGTGTCGGCGAGCCCCAGCGGAACCTGGCCGGCGCTCTGGGCGGCGTCGCCGGAAGCGTCCGAGGTATCCGGTGCCAGTGTGGTCACCGAGCCGGTACCCGCCGTGTTCGCGGACTCCGGCGCGTCGGAACCGGAACCAGAACCGGAACCGGAGGGCATGGAGGACTCTGACCCCGTGGACCCCGGTGCGGTGGCGTTCGCCGAGGGCACGAACCAGAGGGCGGCGAGGAGGCTGGTCGCCCCGAGAGCGGTGAGCAGCGGTCGACGTGCGGACACGGTGCGATCCCCCTTGCGGACGCAGCGAATTGGCCGTGTGCGGTGATGCTACGGACAAGGGCGGGTCGTGGGAAAGTCGGGGCTGTCGCGGGCTTACGCTCCGTCGTATGAACCCTTCTGACACATCACGATACGTCCGTCTTCGAGTGGATTTGGTGCTGGAAGTGCCCGACGCCGATGCGCTCACCGGCGCCGCGCTCGCGCACATCGAAGCCGACGAGTTCATGCCGGACGAGGAGCGCGGCCACGCCGAATCGGCGGTACGGGAAGACGAATCGGAGGCGCTCGCGTACCTCGTCGACCCCACTGACCTGGTCGCGGACATCCCCGGGGTGGAGCTGGCGCAGGCCTCCTGGAGCAGCGAGCCCGTCGAATACGACCCCGAGTCCATGGAGTGGGACCTGGGCGAGGAAGATGGGGAGTACGACGAAGAGACGACCGACAACGCCTGACCGTGTGGTTGCCCACATTCAAACGGGATGTGGAACCGATCCGGCCCTTCAACGCGTTGACTGGTGCGGGGCAGGGGGCGTGTCTCCCTGCCTTGATCGGGGCACCACCGGCGGTCGCCGGGGGAAGCTCGGGGGTTCTGGCAACGATGGAGTGGCGTGTGAGGACGGACAAGACGCGGCGGAGAAGGTCCCTGGTGGCCATATCCGCCGTACTCGGTGGCGTGCTGATGCTCTCGGCCTGCGGTGGGGGCGACGAAGGCAAGGCCAAGGGCGGCGACGCGAGCAGCGGCAAGTCCCAGTCGGACGTGGACGCGGCCGCGGCCAAGGACGCCTCCAAGGCCAAGATGACGATCACGCCGAAGGACGGCGCGACCAATGTGGGCCTGAACGACGCGACCAACGTCGCCGTCGCCGACGGCACCCTCACGGCGGTCGAGCTGAAGACCTCCGAGGGCGCGGCCGTGGCCGGCAAGATAGCCGCCGACGGCAAGAGCTGGAAGCCGGACGCCGCGCTGAAGCGCTCCACGAAGTACGTCTTGTCCGCGACCGCCAAGGACGAGGCCGGCAAGGAGGCGCACGAGAACGCGTCCTTCACCACCGTCTCCCCGGAGAACAGCTTCGTCGGCTCGTTCATACCGGACGACGGCCAGACGGTCGGCGTGGGCATGCCGGTCTCGATCACGTTCAACAAGCCGATCAAGGACCAGAAGGCGGTCCAGGCGGCGATCAACGTCACCTCCAGCAGCGGCCAGGAGGTCGTCGGGCACTGGTTCAGCGCGCAGCGCCTGGACTTCCGCCCCGAGCAGTACTGGCAGGCCGGCTCCACCGTCACGCTGAAGCTGGCGCTGGAAGGGGTGCAGGGCGCCCCCGGCGTCCAGGGCGTGCAGAACCGGACCGCCACCTTCAAGATCGGCCGCAGCCAGGTCTCGACGGTCGACGCGAAGACGAAGAAGATGACCGTCACCCGGGACGGCGCGGTCCTCAAGACCATCCCGATCTCGGCGGGCTCGCCGGAGAACCCGACGTACAACGGCCAGATGGTGATCTCCGAGAAGTTCAAGGAGACCCGGATGGACGGCTCCACCGTCGGCTTCAAGAACAGCGAGGGCAAGGGCGAGTACGACATCAAGGACGTCCCGCACGCGATGCGGCTGTCCCAGTCCGGCACGTTCATCCACGGCAACTACTGGGGACCGGACTCGGTCTTCGGCAGCGCGAACACGAGCCACGGCTGTGTCGGTCTGAACGACGCCCAGGGCGCCAACGACCCCAGCCAGCCCGCGGCCTGGTTCTACGACAACTCGCTCATCGGTGACGTGGTCACGGTGGTCAACTCGCCGGACAAGACCATCAAGCCGGAGAACGGCCTCAACGGCTGGAACATGAGCTGGGCGGACTGGAAGGCCGGCACGGCCTCCTGACCTCCGGTCCCGACCGAACCCCGCGGATGGCGGGGAGCCCCCGGAAACGGCGGGCTCCCCGCCATCCGTCGTTCCTCAGGCCGTGGCCCCGTCGGGGGACGAGGCGGACGGGGAAGAGGAGGAAGGGGAAGAAGAAGGGGAGGAAGGGGCGGCAGGAGCCGGCGCTGCGGCAGGCGCCGACCAGGAGGCCAGCATCCGCAGCGCGTCCTGCGAGGGGGACCCCGGCGCCGCGTGGTAGGTGACCAG
Organism: Streptomyces sp. WM6372; assembly: GCF_001279655.1. Classification (NCBI taxonomy): domain Bacteria; kingdom Bacillati; phylum Actinomycetota; class Actinomycetes; order Kitasatosporales; family Streptomycetaceae; genus Streptomyces; species Streptomyces sp. WM6372. Next base: position 20,229 of record NZ_LGDB01000171.1, read on the forward strand.
GACCTGCGCCGAGTCGCCCGGCAGGGCGAGCGTCTCGAAGGACAGGGACAGTTCGCCGACCAAGGGGTGCCGCAGCTTCTTCACCCCGTGCGTCTTGTTGTCCGCCAGCGTGTGCGCCGCCCACAGCCGGCGGAACTCCTCGTTCTTCACCGACAGCTCACCGACCAGCGCCGACAGCTGTTCGTCGTCCGGGTGCTCGCCCGCGTACATGCGCAGACTGCTCACGACCCGGCAGGCCAGGCAGTCCCACTCCTCGTAGAGCTCGGCCGCCGCCGGGTCCAGGAACACCAGCCGCACCAGGTTCCGCTGCTGGGGCGGCAGCTCGCCGAAGTCCCCGAACACCGCCGCGGCCAGCCGGTTCCACCCGATGACGTCCTGCCGCCGCCCCAGGAGGTACGCCGGGACGCCGTCCATCGCGTCCATCAGCGTGCGCAGCTCGGGACGCACGTGCTCCGCCCGGTACTGCTTCGCGCGCTGCCTGCGGGGCCTGGGGCGGGCCAGGTGGGTCAGGTGGGCCGTCTCCGTGCCGTCCAGGCGCAGCGCCCGGGCGATCGCGTCGAGCACCTCCGCGGACACGTTCTGCCCGTGGCCCTGTTCGAGCCGCGTGTAGTACGCCACCGAGACGCCCGCCAGCTGCGCCAGCTCCTCGCGGCGCAGCCCGGGTACCCGGCGGTGGCGCCCGTAGTCCGGCAGGCCGACGTCCGAGGGGCGCAGCCGCGCCCGGCGGGAACGGAGGAACTCGCCCAGTTCGGCACCCTGATCAAGCTGGTCCATGACGCCAGTATCGCCGGGCGGCGGGCGCGCCGGGGCCGTGTTCCTGACCCCGCCAGGGGTAGGACCGCCGGTCCTAGGCAGGACAGGGGCGTGGCTGCCGGCGGCCACGGCGGGGATCGTTCGGTGCACGCAGACCGTCAGAAGCAGCGTTCGAGGAGCCTTCACCATGTCCGTCACCCAGGTCGCCCAGGTCGCCGCCTACGCCGCCCCCGCCGCGAAGGCCCCGCTGGAGCGCACCACCGTGCCGCGCCGCCCCGTCGGCGAGCACGACGTCCTCATCGAGATCAAGTACGCGGGCATCTGCCACTCCGACATCCACCAGGTCCGCGACGGCTGGGGCGAGGGCATCTATCCGATGGTCCCGGGGCACGAGATCGCCGGCGTCGTCGCCGAAGTCGGCCCGGGCGTCACGAAGTTCGCGGCCGGCGACCACGTCGGCGTCGGCTGCTTCGTGGACTCCTGCCGGGAGTGCGAGTACTGCCTGCGCGGGCAGGAGCAGTACTGCGTCGAGGGCATGACCGGGACGTACAACGCCCGCGACAAGCGTGGCGAGCCCACGTACGGCGGCTACTCCACGCACCTCGTCGTCGACGAGAACTACACCGTCCGCATCCCCGACGGCCTGTCCCTCGACGTCGCGGCCCCGCTGCTGTGCGCCGGGATCACCCTGTACTCCCCGCTGAAGCACTGGCAGGCGGGCCCCGGCAAGAAGGTCGCGATCGTCGGCCTCGGCGGGCTCGGCCACATGGGCGTGAAGATCGCGGCGGCCCTGGGCGCCGAGGTCACCGTCCTCTCGCAGTCGCTGCGCAAGCAGGAGGACGGCCTGCGGCTGGGCGCCTCGCACTACTACGCCACGAGCGACGAGACCACCTTCGAGAAGCTGGCCGGCAGCTTCGACCTGGTCATCTCGACGGTCTCGGCCCCGCTCGGCCTCGACGCGTACCTCGGCCTGCTGAAGGTCGACGGCGCGCTGGTGAACGTCGGCGCCCCGGAGGAGCCGGTCGAGCTGAACCTGTTCTCCGTCATCCAGGGCCGCAAGACCCTGGCCGGCTCGATGATCGGCGGAATCGCCGAGACCCAGGAGATGCTGGACTTCTGCGCCGAGCACGGCCTGGGCTCGGAGATCGAACTGATCCCCGCGGCCGAGATCAACGCCGCCTACGACCGGGTCCTGGCCAGCGACGTCCGCTACCGCTTCGTGATCGACGCCTCGACGATCTGACCTCCGGCGCGAATGCCCGGAGCCCCGGCGCGATCGCGCCGGGGCTCCGGGACGGGGCTTCGGGACGGGTCCCCTCGGGGAGGGTCAGCCGTCGGCCCGGGCCACGCCGATCGGGCAGCTGACGCCCGTGCCGCCGATGCCGCAGTAGCCGTCCGGGTTCTTGTCCAGGTACTGCTGGTGGTAGGGCTCCGCCGGCCAGAAGGGGCGCTCCGCCGCCGGGAGGACCGCCGTCGTGATCTCTCCGTACCCGGACGACGCCAGGACCTGCTGGTACGCGGTGCGGGAGGCCTCGGCCTCCGCCTGCTGGGCCTCGGAGTGGGTGTAGATCGCCGAGCGGTACTGGGTGCCGACGTCGTTGCCCTGGCGGAAGCCCTGGGTGGGGTTGTGCGACTCCCAGAAGAGCTTCAGGAGGGTGGCGTAGGAAACCTGCGCCGGGTCGAAGACCACGCGCACGACCTCGGTGTGGCCCGTCTGGCCCGAGCACACCTCGTCGTACGTCGGGTTCTCGGTGAACCCGCCCTGGTAGCCGGCCAGCGTGGTCCACACCCCCGGGGTCTGCCAGAACTTGCGCTCCGCGCCCCAGAAGCAGCCCAGGCCGAAGTCGGCCACCTCGAGCCCGGCCGGGTACGGGCCGGCGAGCGGGTTGCCGAGGACGGTGTGCCGGTCCGGGAGCGAGAACTGCGGGGTCGCGCGGCCCTGGAGGGCCTCCTCGCGGGTGGGGAGCTCGGGCGTGCGGCGGTACGAGAACATGATTCCCTCCTAGTGGTGCTCCCTTCAACGGACGGGGGCGGACCGGGATTCCCCCGGACCCGCCCCCGGCCGCCGCGTCACACTTCCGTCATTTCTGCGCGACCGCCCGGCGCACGCTGAAGTCCCTCGCCTGCACGTACCGGTCCTTGGCGTCCGCCGAGTACGTCCACGGCGTCGCCCGGACGAACCCGTCGACGGCGCGGAACTGCTCCACGGCCTCCGCCCACCGGTCCTGCCAGTACAGGTTCCACGCCAGCATGTGCCGTACCCGCGCCACCCGCCGGTCCGCCGGGTCCGCCGCCGCCACGTCCGCGAGCGCCGCGTCCGTGGCGGCCACGATCTCCGGCCGCTTGTAGTAGACGCTCGGGTCGAGCTCCGACTCCGACATCTCGTACTCCAGGTACGCGTAGAGCGGCAGCAGCGACAGCAGCTCGCCCGGGGCGCCCGACGCCGCCGCCCGCCGCGCGAAGTCCTCCGCCTCCTCGTGCGAGCCGCGCCACTTGCGGCACCAGTACTGCAGCGCGCCCGTGTGCGCCGCCAGCACCTTCGGGCCGCGCCCCACGATCTCCGCCCACAGCTGCCCGTACCGCTCGTGGGAGTACCCCAGCGCCATGGCGACCGGCTGCTCCAGCATGTACGGCACCGGGTCCGCCGGGTCGGCGAGCCGCTGGGCCTCGTGCATCGCCTCCTGCGAGGCGGCGATCAGCCGGTGGAAGTTGCGGAACTGCTCCTGCGTCGTGCGGTCCGCGGTCAGCGAGCCGCGCACGTTCCACGCCACCAGCACCGACGCGTCCGCGTGCACCGCCGCCGCCGTCGGGTCCTGCGGCCGCGCCGCGCGCCAGGCCAGCAGCCAGGCGTCTTCCTCGGCGGCCAGCTCGGCCAGTTCCCGTACGCGCCGGATGCGCTCGTCCCAGTCCTGCCCGGCCGCGTCCGCCCAGGCCGCGCCGGCCTGCCAGTCGCCCGCCCGTACGGCGTCCAGGGCGGCCGTGTCGGCGGGCGCGAGCGGGGAGCCGCGGTCGGCGTCGAGCCGCTCGGCCGGCAGGAAGCCCAGCGCCACCGCGGCCAGGCCGTCTGCCCGGCTCGCCCGGCGGCGCTTCCCGGCGCCGCCGCCCTTGCGGGCGCGCAGCATCTTGTACGCGCCGCTGATCAGCAGGATTCCGAGGATGATCAGGCCGAGCATCAGACGAGCACCAGCTTTCGAAGGGGTTCGGTGTCGGCCTGGTCGGCGACGAGGGCGTCCAGGGCGAGCTCCAGCTGCTCCTCGAAGCCGTCGGTGGTGAACCGCAGGGCGGCCGAGTCGGACCAGGACAGCTGCCAGCGGGCGGCGCCGCGGGCCGTGAGCTCGGCGGTGACCAGCCGGCTCAGGGCGCTCCGCAGGGCGGGCCGGCTGAACTCGCGGGCGGCGCGGCCGGTGGCGGCCGCCGCCTCCTCGGACTTCGGGAAGCGGTCGGCGATCCGCCAGCGCAGGGCCGGGTCGGCGTCGATCGCGTCGAGCAGGGCCGCCGGCTCCGGGGCCGCGCCCTCGGCGGCGATGGCCTCGCGGACCTCCTGCGCGCCGTTGCCGACGTAGCGGGTCATGCTCTCGTGGACGAGGTCCGCCCAGTCCATGCGCGTCAGCGCGAGCGCCTCCGGGGTCAGGACCGCCTGTTCCAGCGCGGCCAGAGCCGCCTCCGGGGAGGCGAGGAGCTCCAGCGCCGGGCGGGCCGCCTGCGCGCCGCGGCCGTCGTCGGGCAGGGCCTCGATGCGGGCCACGCGCTCGGCGAGCGCGGGGTGGGAGTCGTACGGGGAGGTGGGCTCGGTGGACAGGTCCCGGCGCAGCTCCTCCAGCTCCTGCGAGCGGGCGTCGAGCAGCTGCCGGAACCCGCCGAAGACCTGGCCGGGGCGCGGCAGCAGGCCGGCGCCGACGCCGAGGGTGGCGTACGAGTCCATGTAGAAGCCGTGCGCGGGGCCGATGGCGTTGAGCTCGCGCAGCGCGGAGGCGGCGGCGTCGCGGCCGGCGACGCGGACCGAGGCCAGGTCGGCGGCGAGCTCCTGGCGGCGGCTGCCGGAGAGGGTGGCCCGCATGTAGAGGTGCGCGTACCCGGTGTAGATCTTCGCCATGGCCCGGTACATCGCGCCCTGGCCCGTGGTGTCGACTTCCTTGGCCTTCTTGCCCTTGGCGAGCCGCTTCTCGGCGGCCTTCTCCTGGCGGGCGCGCTCGCCCGCGACCTTGGTGTCGGCGCGCTCGTGGAAGTGCCGGATGGTGCGGATCAGCTGGGCGCGGCCGCGGGCGATCAGCGGGGTGAGGCGGGTGTCGAGGTTGGCGTAGTGGCCCATCTCGTGGGCGAGCACGGCGCGCAGCTGCATCTCGTCCAGGCCCGTCATCAGGGGCAGACCGAGGTAGAGGCGGCGGGTGCCGGACATCAGGCCCAGCAGCCGGGCGTCCTCGCCGACGGCCGCGTTGACCTCGTCGATCAGCACGATCTCGTCGGGGGCGCGGGTGCCGACCTGGTCGGCGATCTCGCGGACCGTCTGCCACAGGACGGGTTCCTGCCGGTCCGTCACGGGGACGCCGTGCGGCGGCTCGCCCTTGGGGGTGCGGAGCATGAGCATGCCGCGCACGATCGGGACCGCGAGGACCACCGAGACGATGAGGATCTTGAACGCGACGCCGCCGTGCAGCCAGGTGACGGTGGCCCAGTCGGCGGCCGCGAGCACGGCCAGCAGGATGAAGCCGAGCAGGTAGAAGCCTGCGAGCAGGACGAGGGCGCGCAGCGCGCGCAGTGAAGCGCCCATATGGACAGATCCCCCCACGGGATGAAGTGGTGCAGGTGCACGTGCAGTTGCTGCGGGCGGGCGCAGGCCTGCCGCTCCGGGCGGTCATGCCGGGACGCCGTACGGCCCGCAGGCCTTTACGGCAACCTTATGTGCCGGGTTTCCGCAGGTGGAAGCCAGGGGGAGAGCTCCCACCCGCGGGAGGCGCCGGGTCAGTGGGGCAGCGTCGCCGGGGAGCCGCCGTTGGCCTCGTAGCCGGCGACCGCGAGGGCGCGGAACACCGCGTACTGGGCCGCCGGGTCCGCGGAGGCCGACCACGGGAGGGCGCCGACGTAGCCGTCGATGTGGCGGACCTGCTCCATCGCCTCCGCCCAGCGCTCCATCGGCACGAGGAACGACAGCAGCATGTGCCGTACGTGCGCCAGCATCGGGTCGTCCTGGCGGGCGGAGTGCACCGCGTACAGCGCGCCCTCCACGGCCCGGGTCACCACCGAGCCCTGCCAGAAGTTCGTCAGGACGACGTCGGGCACGTGCTCGTACACCGCGAACAGCGGCAGCGCCGCCAGCAGCGAGCCCCGCGGGGCGCGGGCGGCCGCCGCGTGCGCGAAGGCGTCCGCCTTCTCCCGCGAGCCGTGCCACTTCTCGCACCAGTAGTGCAGCGCCGCCAGGTGCGCGCCCATGTGCGCCGGCGCCACGTCGATGACCTTCGCCCAGAGCGCGTCGAACTCCGCCTCCGAGTACCCCAGGGCCCGCGCCACCGCCAGCTCCGTGATGTACGGGACCGGGTCGCCCGGCGCCAGCAGCGCCGCCTTGCGGCACGCCTCCCGGGCCTCCTCCAGGATGATCCGGTGGTCCGTGGAGCCCACGCCGCCCGAATGCCGCCACGCCTGCTGCACCAGCAGCTCCGCGTGCACCTGCGCGCCGCCCGGGTCCTTCTCCGCCTCCAGCCGCCAGGCCTTCAGCCAGCGCGCGCCGACCCCGGGCTCCGCGACCAGCTCCAGCGCCGCCGCCCCACCGAAGGCCTGGACCCGCTGCCAGCGCAGCTCACCCTGCTTCGGGGTCCCGGCCAGCAGCTGGGACGCCGCCTGCCACTGCCCGGTGCGCTGCACGGCGTCCAGGGCGTCCATCAGGTCCTCGTCGGCGCCCGGGACCCGGATGTCCAGGCGCTCCTGGCGGGCGAAACCGTAGTTCTCGGGGTCGGCCGCGTCCGGGCTGTCCGGCGCGACCAGGCGCAGGTTGCCGCCCCGCCTGCGCCGTACGTACGGGCTGAAGGCGGCCACGAGCAGGCCGAGCGCGATCAGGAACCACAGAATCTCCATGCCCCCCAGCGAACCAGACGCACCCGAGCGAAGGCCAATGCCCCACCCCGCCGTCCGGCCCGGCACCCCATAAGCTCTGCCCATGAGCGACGACAGCCACGAGCACCAGAGCTTCGAGACCCGCGCGATCCACGCGGGCAACACCGCGGACCCGCAGACCGGCGCGGTCGTGCCCCCGATCTACCAGGTGTCCACGTACAAGCAGGACGGCGTCGGCGGACTCCGCGGCGGCTACGAGTACAGCCGCAGCGGCAACCCGACCCGCACCGCGCTGGAGGAGAACCTCGCGGCGCTGGAGGGCGGGGCCCGCGGCCTGGCCTTCGCCTCCGGCCTCGCCGCCGAGGACTGCCTGCTGCGCACGCTGCTCTCCCCGGGCGACCACGTGGTCATCCCGAACGACGCCTACGGCGGCACCTTCCGCCTCTTCGCGAAGGTCGTCTCCCGCTGGGGCGTGGAGTGGTCGGTGGCCGACACCTCCGACGCGGAGTCCGTACGGGCCGCCCTGACCCCGAAGACCAAGGTCATCTGGGTCGAGACCCCCTCCAACCCGCTGCTCGGCATCACCGACATCGCCGTCGTCGCCGACATCGCGCGGTCGGCCGGCGCCAAGCTGGTCGTGGACAACACCTTCGCCTCGCCCTACCTCCAGCAGCCCCTCGCGCTCGGCGCGGACGTGGTCGTGCACTCGCTGACCAAGTACATGGGCGGCCACTCCGACGTGGTCGGCGGCGCCCTGGTGGCCGCGGACGCGGCGCTGGGCGAGGAGCTGGCGTACCACCAGAACGCGATGGGCGCCGTGGCCGGCCCCTTCGACTCCTGGGTCGTGCTGCGCGGCATCAAGACCCTCGCGGTGCGCATGGACCGGCACGCGGAGAACGCGGAGAAGATCGTGGAGGTGCTGAAGCGCCACCCGAAGGTCACCAAGGTCCTCTACCCGGGCCTGGCCGAGCACCCGGGCCACGAGATCGCCGCCAAGCAGATGCGCAACTTCGGCGGAATGGTCTCCTTCCAGGTCGCCGGCGGCGAGGAGGAGGCCGTCGCGGTCTGCGGGCGCACCAAGATCTTCACCCTGGCCGAGTCCCTCGGCGGCGTCGAGTCCCTCATCGAGCACCCGGGCCGCATGACCCACGCCTCGGTGGCCGGCTCGGCCCTGGAGGTCCCGGCGGACCTGATCCGCGTCTCGGTGGGCATCGAGAACGCCGACGACCTGATCGCGGACCTGACCCAGGCCCTCGGCTAGTCCTCGGCCAGTCCTCGGCCGGTCACTTCGGTACGAGTGCGGTACGACGAGGGCCGCCGGGCGGTGGCTACCAGCCCTGGAGGGGCGGGGAGACACCGCTCGGCGGCACCTCCCACGGGCGGGTCAGCGAGGCCCACACCGCGAAGGCCACGGCCGCCGCGGCGAGCAGCGTCCAGCCGCACCGGCGCAGTGCCCGCCGGCGGCGCAGCAGCCGGCCCCCGCGGGCCGCGGCATGCGCCGCCAGCCCGGCCGGAACCACCGGGCGGGGGCCCTCCAGCAGCCGCCTGACCTGGTCCTCCTTGCGCTCGCGGGCGCTCATGCCGCCTCCTGGGAGCGCAGGGCGGCCACGGCCCGGGCGCACAGGGACCGCACCCGCTCGACCGGCAGCCCCAGCTGGGCGGCCGTGACCTCCTCGGCGACGCCCTCGTACACGCGCAGCACCAGGACGAGCCGCTCCAGCGGGCCGAGCGGCGCGAGGACCCCCGTACCGCCGTGGTGGCGCCGGCCGGTGCGGGCGAAGGCGGCGCACAGTTCCTGGCGGGTGCGGTCGTACGGGTCGTCGCCGCGCACCCGGTGCCACTGCGCGTACGTACGGGCCAGTGCGCCCGCGAGCAGCCGGCGGGCGGCGGCGGGCTCGGCCTCCGGCTCGGCGGTCAGCAGGAGGGCGACGTGCAGGAGCCGCCCCGCCGCACCTGCGACGAAGGCCTCGAACTCCGCGTAGGTGCCCGGCCCGTGGTCGTCCACAGGCCACATAGTGCGGGCAGCGGGACCGCCCGGCCAAGAGGTCGGACGGACTCCGGATCGAGCCGGCGGATCAGGAGGCGGGGCCCGCCTCCGACGCGGCGCCCATCAGCTCCGACAGCGAGCCGTTGAACCGGGTCAGCAGCCCGGTGAACGACTCGCGCTCCTCCTCGGACCAGCCGTCCGTCACCCGGGCCATCAGCTCGCGCCGCGAGGAGCGGACCTCCTCCAGCCGAGCGAGCCCGCGCGGGGAGAGCGCGAGGACCACGGCCCGCCCGTCCTCGGGGTGCGAGGTGCGCTTGACCAGGCCGCTGTCGACGAGCGGCGCGACCTGGCGGGTGACGGTCGAGGAGTCGATGCCCATGCCGCCGGCGAGCGCCTTGACGCCCATCGGGCCCTCCAGGTCGAGCCGGTTCAGCAGCAGGTACGCGGCGCGGTCCATCGAGTTGCGGGCCTGGCCGACCCCGCCCAGGCGGGTCTGCTCGGCGCGACGGGCGAAGACGGCCACCTGGTGCTGGAGCGCGTCGAGGAGCCCGGCTTCGGCGGACGCCTCGGCCGCCGTGGGCAGGTCGGAATTGGCCGGGTTGGAGGGCATGGCCGTGAGCTCTCTTCGCGTGGGTCCGACAAGGTTGGGGGACAGAGTACGCGGCCGTGGGGCGGCCCGTACGCCTCGTACGAGAACTGATACGGGCAGTGCGGACCGAGGCTGCGAGCCCGTCCCCGATGGCCTGATTTCGCCCCCTGTGGGCCCCGGAGTCCTGCCCTCCGGCGCCGGTCGGCCCGCACAGGTGAACGGTCCGGAAGGTCCGGCTCCGCTGCGCGGTCCCGCCGCCGGTTCCGCTGCCGGTTCCGCCGCCGGTTCCGCCGCCGGTTCCGCTGCCGGTCCCGCCGGTCCCGCCGCCGGCTCCGCCGCCCCGGTCCGCTGCCCGGAGCCGTGATCGCCGGGGGCTGCGAGACTGGCGGCATGAACTACCGCGTGCCCGTGCCCGTTCCGCAGGTCATCCTCGACGACGTCCGGGGGGCCCAGAAGATGCTCTCGGGCGTCGCCCGGGTCACGCCGATGGAAGGCAGCCGGCACCTGACCGCCCTCACCGGCTCCCCGGTCCACTTCAAGTGCGAGAACCTCCAGCGGACCGGCTCCTTCAAGCTGCGCGGCGCGTACGTGCGCATCTCCGGCCTGCGCCCCGAGCAGCGGGCCGCCGGCGTGGTCGCGGCCAGCGCCGGCAACCACGCCCAGGGCGTGGCCCTGGCCTCCTCCCTCCTCGGCGTCCGCTCGACGGTGTTCATGCCGGTCGGGGCGCCGCTGCCGAAGGTGGCGGCGACGCAGGAGTACGGGGCCGAGGTGCGGATGCACGGGCAGGTCGTCGACGAGACCCTGGCGGCGGCCCAGGAGTACGCGGACCGCACCGGGGCGGTGTTCATCCACCCGTTCGACCACCGCGACGTCATCGCGGGCCAGGGCACGGTCGGCCTGGAGATCCTGGAGCAGTGCCCGGAGGTGCGGACGATCCTCGTCGGCGTCGGGGGCGGCGGCCTCGCGGCGGGCATCGCGGTCGCGGTGAAGGCGCTGCGGCCGGACGTGAAGGTGATCGGCGTCCAGGCGGAGGGCGCCGCCGCCTACCCGCCCTCGCTGCGGGTCGGGCACCCGGTCTCGATCGACAACCCGGTCACGATGGCCGACGGGATCAAGGTCGGCCGCCCCGGCGACATCCCCTTCCACATCATCGGGGACCTCCTCGACGGCGTCCGCACCGTCTCCGAGGACGCCCTCTCCAGCGCCCTGCTGCTCTGCCTGGAGCGCGCCAAGCTCGTCGTCGAACCGGCCGGGTGCAGCCCCGTGGCCGCCCTGCTGAGCCGGCCCGAGCTGTACGGGGGCGGCGGCCCGGTGGTGGCGGTCCTGTCCGGCGGGAACATCGACCCGCTGCTGCTCCAGCGGATCCTGCGGCACGGCATGGCGGCGGCGGGCCGCTACCTCTCGCTGCGGCTGCGCGTGGCGGACCGGCCGGGGGCGCTGGCCGGGCTCCTGGCGGTGCTGTCGGCCGTGGACGCGAACGTGCTGGACGTGAGCCACGTACGGACCGACCCGCGGCTGGGGCTCACGGAGGTGGAGGTGGAACTGCACCTGGAAACCAAGGGCCAGGAGCACTGCGCCGAGGTCGCGCGCTCCCTCCACGCCGCCGGATACACGGTGATGAGCTAGCTCTTGTCCCCTTCGCCGGTCACACGGACGTGCGGAACCCGTCCGTTTGTGTGAGACTCCCGGCCACGTTGACAAGGGGTGGGAGTCTCTCGGTGCACATAGGCGTCAGACCGCAAACGGCGGCAGTCATCGCTCTGGCCGCCGCGGCGGCCCTCGCGCTCGCGGGCTGCTCGTCCTCCGACGGCTCCGGCACGTCGGCGTCGAACCCCGAGGCCGCCGCGTCCCGGTCGGCCAAGCCCTCCCCGAAGGGCACCGGGGAGCCGATCGGCCGCCACGCCGTGGACGACCAGGTCAAGGCCGCGCTGCGCCTGGCGGGGCTGGACCCCGATCAGGGCAAGGGCTCGGGCGACACGAGCAAGACGAAGAACGAGAGCGTGGTCGACTGGACCGCGGTCACGACCACGCAGCGGGCGGAGGCGGCCCTGCCGCGGCTCGACGAGCAGCTCAAGCGTCTCGGCTGGCGGGAGACGGCGCCGCAGAGCTACGAGAAGACGGACTGGGTGCTGCTCATCGGCAGCACGAAGCAGTCGAGCACGGTGAACCTGAAACCGGGCGAGAGCCAGATCACCGTGAACGGCACCTACCTCGGGGCGGGTTGACGCCCGCGGGCCGACGCCCGTAGTCGACGCCCGGGCGACGCTTGACCCGCGCCCATAAGATTTGCCTAGGAAAGTACCGGTTTTCTGGCCCGATGCACCCAGGGGGAATCCCTATGCCAGGCGCCATCTACGCCGAAGGCCTGGTCAAGACCTTCGGCGAGGTACGGGCACTGGACGGCGTGGACCTCGACGTCCCCGAAGGCACCGTGCTGGGGCTGCTCGGCCCCAACGGCGCCGGCAAGACCACGGCCGTGCGCGTCCTGACCACCCTCCTGCGGCCCGACAGCGGCAAGGCCGTGGTCGCCGGCATCGACGTCCTCAAGCACCCCGACGAAGTCCGCCGCTCCATCGGCCTCTCCGGTCAGTTCGCGGCCGTCGACGAGTACCTGACCGGCCGCGAGAACCTCCAGATGGTCGGCCGGCTCTACCAGATGACGGGCAAGGCGGCCAAGGCCCGGGCCGGCGAACTGCTGGAGCGGTTCCACCTCGCCGACGCCGCCGACCGCACCGCGAAGACGTACTCCGGCGGCATGCGCCGGCGCCTGGACCTCGCGGCCGCACTGGTCGTCCGCCCGCCGGTGATGTTCATGGACGAGCCGACCACCGGTCTCGACCCGCGCAACCGCCAGCAGCTCTGGGACGTCATCCAGGAGCTCGTGGCCGGCGGCACCACCCTCCTGCTCACCACCCAGTACCTGGAGGAGGCCGACCACCTCGCGCACGACATCTGCGTGGTCGACCAGGGCAAGGTCATCGCCCGCGGCACCTCCGACCAGCTCAAGGCCCAGACCGGCGGCGAGCGCGTCGAGGTCGTCGTCCACGAGCGCGACCACATCGCCGAGGCCCGCGCGGTGCTCGCCGGTTTCGGCAAGGGCGGGACCACCGTCGAACAGCACACCCGCAAGCTGACCGTCCCGGTCAGCGGCGGCGCCAAGCTGCTCGCCGAGGTCATCCGCGAGCTGGACCGCCGCGGCATCGAGATCGACGACATCGCCCTGCGCCGGCCGACCCTCGACGACGTGTTCATCTCCCTCACCGGCCACGCGGCCGCCCTGAACGACGAGGAGGCGGAGAAGTGACCGGCACCTCCCCGCCCCCCGAGCTCGCGGCGCCCCGCCCCCGCGGCGGCATCGTCCAGGGCGTCAGCGACTCCCTGGTCATGGCCAAGCGGAACCTGATCCGGATGTCCCGGATCCCCGAGATGATCATCTTCGGGGTCATCCAGCCGGTCATGTTCGTCGTGCTCTTCAGCTACGTCTTCGGCGGCTCGATCAGCGTCGGCGGCAGCACCTCGCCCGCCGCCTACCGCGAGTTCCTGATGGCCGGAATCTTCGCCCAGACCGTCACCTTCGCCACGGCCGGCGCGGGCGCGGGCATCGCGGACGACATGCACAAGGGCCTGATCGACCGCTTCCGCTCGCTGCCCATGGCCCGCGGCGCGGTCCTGACCGGCCGCACGCTGGCCGACCTCGTCCAGACCACCCTCACCCTGGTCGTCCTGGCCGTCGTCGCCGTACTCGTCGGCTGGCGCACCCACACGAGCGTCGGCGAGGTGCTCGGCGGCTTCGCCCTGCTGCTCCTGCTCGGGTACGCCTTCTCCTGGATCGGGGCGCTGATCGGCCTGTCGGTGCGCACCCCGGAGGCGGCCACCTCGGGCGGGCTGATCTGGCTCTTCCCGCTGACGTTCATCTCGATCGCCTTCGTCCCCTCCGACAACATGCCGCCCTTCCTGCGGCACATCGCGGAGTGGAACCCGTTCAGCGCCACCGTCCAGGCGTCCCGGCAGCTGTTCGGCAACCTCCCGCCGGGGTACGAGGCCCCCGCGGCCTGGCCGATGCAGCACCCGGCGCTCGCGTCGGTCCTGTGGTCGGTGCTGATCATCGTGGTCTTCCGGACCCTTTCGGTCCGCAAGTACCGCTCGGCGACCGCGTAGCCCCCGGGCCCGCCGAGGCCCGCACGGGAGCACGGGAACGCGGGAACACGGGAAAGCCCCCGCCGGACCGGTCCGGCGGGGGCTTCCTCGTACGCGTGGGGTGATCAGCCGGTGAAGGGCTTGACGTCGAGGATCTTGACGGTGGCCTTCTTGCCGTTCGGCAGCTCGTACTCGGCGTTCTCGCCGATCTTCTTGCCCATCACACCGGTGCCCAGCGGGGACTGCGGGGAGTAGGTCTCGAAGTCGGACGACGCGTACTCGCGCGAGGCGAGCAGGAAGGACATGGTGTCGTCCTCGTCGCCGTCGAAGGCGATGGTGACGACCGTGCCGGGCGCGACCTCGCCGTCGGAGGCGGGTGCGGTGCCGACCTTGGCGTTCTCCAGGAGCTGCGTCAGCTGGCGGACGCGGAGCTCCTGCTTGCCCTGCTCCTCCTTGGCCGCGTGGTAACCGCCGTTCTCGCGCAGGTCGCCCTCCTCGCGGGCGGCTGCGATCTTGGTGGCGATCTCCGTGCGTGCGGGACCAGAGAGGTAGTCCAGCTCGGCCTTCAGCTGGTCGTACGCCGCCTGGGTCAGCCAGGTGACGCTCTCGCTCGTCTGGGTCACGGGTGCTCCTCGTCGGTACAGGGGACTACTTGTCCGCCAGCGGCGGGCGAAACCACGAGCCTAACAATTCGGGAAGAAAAGGGGGAGGACACCATGTGTATGAAGTGTGTCATCGGGCCCGTGAGCAGGAAAGAGCTCAGCCAGACGTCGGCGTGGTGCCCTGGCCCGCCGCCTGGCAGCCCACGAGTTCGATCATCGTGGCCCGGCCGGTGGTCTTCAGCGAGAGCATCTCGTCCACGCGCGTGTCCTTCTGCCCGAAGGTGAAGTCCGCGCGGCCCACCTCGGCGTGGTCCTCGTTCTGGGAGCTGAGGGTGCACACCCCGGTGACACCGGCGTCCTTGCGCACCTCCAGGTGCACCTTCACCTCGGTGTCGGAGACCACCTGGAACTTGATCACCTCGGCGCTGACGCTCTGGCCTGCGACGTAGTCCCAGCCGATCCAGCCGACCAGGCCCAGCAGCCCGACGCCCAGCACCGACCCGACGATCTTGAGCTTGCGGTCCGCACGCTCGTCCGCCGACCGGCCGTACCGGCCCTCGGGCAGCCCCTCGCGCAGCGCGCTCATTGATCGTTCCTTTCGGGAGGGCGTGTAGGTCGTCGACTCCGGTCGATCCCGGGGGCAGCCCCGGAATTTTTCCACCCCCCGATTCGGTCACTATAGGAGGCGAACGCCCTGACGACTCAAAGAGGATCCTGTCTTGACCGAGCAGCTTCGACTGATGGCCGTCCATGCCCACCCCGACGACGAGTCGAGCAAGGGCGCGGCCACCATGGCCAAGTACGTGTCCGAGGGGGTTCCGGTGCTGGTGGTGACCTGCACGGGGGGCGAGCGCGGCTCGATCCTCAACCCCAAGCTCCAGGGTGACAAGTACATCGAGGAGAACATCCACGAGGTCCGCGCCAAGGAGATGGACGAGGCGCGCCAGATCCTCGGCATCGAGCAGGAGTGGCTGGGCTACGTCGACTCCGGCCTGCCGGAGGGCGACCCGCTGCCCCCGCTCCCCGAGGGCTGCTTCGCCCTGGAGGACGTGGACGAGGCGGCCGGCCGCCTGGTGAAGAAGATCCGCGCCTTCCGGCCGCAGGTCATCACCACGTACGACGAGAACGGCGGCTACCCGCACCCCGACCACATCATGACCCACAAGATCTCGATGGTGGCCTTCGAGGGCGCCGCGGACACCGAGAAGTACCCGGAGGCCGAGTTCGGCCCGGCGTACCAGCCGCAGAAGCTCTACTACAACCAGGGCTTCAACAAGCCGCGCACCGTCGCCCTGCACGAGGCGCTGCTCTCGCGCGGCATGGAGTCCCCGTACGGGGAGTGGCTGGAGCGCTGGAAGGAGTTCGAGCGCTCCGAGCGGACCCTGACCACGCACGTGCCGTGCGCGGAGTTCTTCGAGATCCGCGACAAGGCGCTCATCGCGCACGCCACGCAGATCGATCCGGACGGCGGCTGGTTCCGCGTGCCGATGGAGATCCAGAAGGAGGTCTGGCCCACGGAGGAGTACGAGCTCGCGAAGTCGCTCGTCGACACTTCCCTCCCCGAGTCCGACCTCTTCGAGGGCATCCGGGAGAATGCGTAGCCATGAACGCTACGCAGGCAGCACTGACCGAGCTCCTTCCGCTGGCGGGTGACACCTTCGACAAGAACAAGGTGACCCCCGGAGTCCTGGGCTTCATCGTGTTCGCGGCCCTCGCCCTGGCGGTGTGGGGCCTGATGAAGTCGATGAGCCGGCACATGGGCCGGGTCGACTTCCAGGAGGCCCCCGAGGCCGGAGCGGCGCCCGCCGCCCCGGCGGCGGACCGGGCCCCGTAGGAGCCGTTGCGCCGCTCCTGCCGCGGACCGGCCCGTAGCGGAGCCGCTCCCGTACCTGCCTCCGGGTGGTGAGCCGCCGCCCTCCCGTGCCACGGGTGGGGCGGCGACAGCGCGCCGCCCGCGCGGGCCCCGCGAGCGCCGGGCGGATCCGCGACGGGCGGGGCCGTACCGCGGTCGGCCGCCTTCGGCCCGCGTGGCCGTACGGCCCACCGGTCATGCCGCCGGCGGGGCGGGCGGCATCGGGACGCCCATGATCTCCCGCGAGTGCAGGTTCGGGACCAGCCCGAGCCGCCACGCCTGCCAGCCCTCCGCCGGGTCCACCCCGCGCCCCAGCACCACCGCGTAGGTGTCCAGGCCGTCGTCCAGCCGCCCGTCCCGCATCGCGTGCGGCGCCGCGGCCAGCCGGGCCAGCTCCGCCCGGGCCTCCTCCACGCCCGCGCCCGGGAGCGCGTACGGAAGCAGGGTGCAGCGCAGGAAGCGGGCCCAGTCCTCCCCGCGCCGGTCCCCGTACGAGATGAACAGCCGGGCCGCCTCCTCGCACAGCCCCAGGGCCTGGGACACCCGCCCGTTGCCCGCGTCCACCACCGCCAGCTCCAGGCAGGTCCACGCCTCCCCGTGCGCCAGCCCGATCCGCCGGAAGTCCGCCCGCGCGTCCATCAGCAGCTGCCGCGCGAACCCGGAGTTGCGCAGGTTCCCCGTCTGAGCCGCCCGCTGGTCGCGCGTGACCCGGCCCGAGTGGTGCCGGGCGTGCGCCAGCCCGTACACGTCCCGCATCCGCGAGAACATCGTGCGGGCCCGCTCCAGCTCCCGTACCGCCTGGTCGCGCTCGCCGCCCTCCTCCAGCGCCTGCCCGAGGTAGTACAGCGTCCAGGCCTCGCCGCGCGCGTCCTCCTGCTCCCGGTGCTCGGCCAGCGCCTCGCGCAGCCGCTCCACCGCCGGCCCCGGGTCCCCGTCGACGACCCGGGCGCGGCCCAGCTGGGTCAGCGCCCAGGCCTGGCCGCGCTCGTCGCGCGTGCGCCCGTACAGGTCGAGGGCCAGCTTCAGCTCCGCCTCCGCTCCGGGGACGTCGCCGAGCCGCAGGTACACCTGCCCCAGCTGGAAGTGCGCCCACGCCTCGCCGTGCACGCTCTCGCTCTCCCGGTGCAGGGCCAGGGATCGCTCCAGCAGCTGCACCGCCTCGGCCAGGTGCGCCCGGTCCCGCTCCACCGCCGCCAGGGCGTGCAGGGCCCACGCGCGGTCGCCGGCCAGCTCGTCCGGCTCCTGGAGCACCAGCGCCTCGCGGATCCGGGCGGCGGCCTCCGGGAGCTGGCCCTGGTGGTGCAGGGTGATGCCGAGCGAGATGAGGGCCATGCCCGCCCCGGCGTCCTGGTGGGCCTCCCGGTACTGGTCGACCACCGAGGTCAGCGTGGTCCGGGCCTTGTCCAGCTCGCCGAGCTGGCGGGCGGCGATGCCGGTGCGCCACTGCACGGAGCGGACCAGCCGCCCCTGGCCGGGCTCGCCCCGGCGCGCGGCCTCCACCGCCAGCGTGAGCTCGTTGATCTCGCCGAGCCGGTACAGGTCCCCGCGCAGCAGGCAGAAGTCGCAGAGCGCGCCGAGCAGGTCCAGTACGGCTTGCTGGTCCACGTCCTCCGAGTGCCGCAGCGCGGCCGTGATGAAGCTCGACTCGTCGTCCAGCCAGCGCAGCGCCGCGTCGAGCGAGGCGAAGCCGTGCCCGCCGAAGTGGTTCGCGCGGGTCGACATCTTCCCGTCGACCATGCGGATCACCGCGTCGGCGAGCTGCGCGTAGTTGCGGATCAGGCGGCCGTGCGCCGCCGAGGACTCGGCCCGGTCCTCGTCCGCCGTGAGCCGCGCCGCCGCGTACGAGCGCACCGCGTCGTGCATCCGGTACCGCTCCCCGCGTACGTGGTCCAGCAGGCCCGCCTGCGCCAGCTCGCGCAGCAGCAGCCCGGCCGCCGCCCGGTCCGCGTCGATCAGCGCCGCCGCGGCCGACGGGCCGAGCGAGGCCCGCCCGGCGAGCGTGAGCCGCCGCAGCAGCCGCCGGCGCTCCTCGGGGAGCCGTACGTAGGCCAGGGCGAGCGCCCCCTCCAGCGCATCGGCGGCGTCGCCCGCGGCGCCGGAGCCCTCCTCCCCGGCCGGTCCGAGCGGGGCCAGTACGCGCAAGGCCAGCGGGAGCCCGCCGCCGAGCGCGAGCAGACCCCGCAGGGCCTCCTCCTCGTACGGGGCCGTACCGGCCGCCTCGGCCCCGGCGTGGACCAGCTCCGCTCCCTCCGCCTGCGCCAGCCGCTCCACGGGGAGCTGGTGCACCCAGGCCGAGAGGCCGGGCAGCTCCAGCGGCTCCCGGGCGGTCACGAGCACCAGGCTCTCCGACCGCTCCGGCACCAGCAGCCGGACCTGCTCCGCGTCCACCGCGTCGTCCAGCAGCACCGTCACCGGCAGCCCTTGGAGGTGCTGGTGGTACAGCTCGCCCAGGCGCCGTACCTGCTGCTCCGCCGAGGACCCCTCGCGGAACAGCAGCTGCTCGCGCGGGGCGCCGAGCCGGTTCAGCAGGTGCAGCAGCGCCTCCCGGATCGGCAGCGGCGCCTCCCCGCTGAGCGAGCCGCCCCGCAGGTCCACCACGCAGGCCCCGCGGAACTGGTCGCGCAGTGCGTCCGCCGCCCGCAGCGCCAGGGCCGTGCGGCCCACGCCGGGCTCGCCGTGCAGCACCACGACCACCGGGCGGGTCTCCGTACTGGCCCGGGCCGCCTGCACCCACTGCGCGATCCGGGTCAGCTCCGCCCGCCGGCCCGCGAACGCGGCCGCGGTCTGCGGGAGTTGGCCGAAGGACTGCTCCAGTACGCTGCGCCGCCGGGCCTCCGCGCTGCGGTCGGTCCCGCGCAGCTGGGGAGCGGCGGGCCGGGAAGGCTGCCGGGGCGCCCGCGCCGCGGCGGCCACCGCGCGCTGCTGCTCCAGGAACGGGCGTATCCCGCGCACCTCCAGCGCCGTCAGCCACTGGAGTCGCAGCTGTTCCGGCCCGCCGGGCCGGCCGCGCACCCCGGCCCGGCGGTTCGCGGCGGGCAGGTGCAGGGCGGTCACCTTGGCGACCGTGGCCGCCGCCCCGGCGATGCCGGTGACGGCGCCGGCCGCCAGCGCGGTACCCGCCGCCACTCCGAGCGACAGGTCGGCCCCGACGGCCGCGGCCGCCGCGACCGCCGTCACGAGCAGTGCCGTTGAGGTGTTGCCGCGCCGGAAGGCCTCGCCGAGGGACTCGTCCCCGGCCGCCGCCTCGTCCAGGGCCCGTACGTACGCCTCGTACTCCTCGCCGGCGCTCGCCGCGAGCGCGTCCAGCGCCTCCAGGCCGCGCGCCATCAGCGCCGCCTTGTCGACCGGCGCGCCGGCCCCGGCGCCCCGCCGGGCCTCCTCGTCCACGGCCCGCTCCAGCAGTCGCTCGGCCTCATCGCGATGGCTGTCCCGCATCCGCATCCCCCTCAAGAGAGCTCCGGCAACGTGGCCCCAAGTGTCCGCCGGGACCGCCGTGAGCGCGAGGGAATCTGAGCTAGATCAGAGGGAGTTGCCCCAACTCCCCGCGCTCACGCGCATATATGTACGTTCCACCTCGCGGATGCGGCCTCCGCCCGACGCGGGGCGGCCGGACCGGCAGGTGCGGGGCGGCCGGACCGGCAGGCGCGGGCCGCGACCGGCGCCGGGTGGCACGCCGTCGTCCGGTCCCGGCCGCGTCCGGCCCGGTGCGCGAGGATGGGACCATGTCGAACCGCCTCGCTCATGAGACCTCGCCGTATCTGCTGCAGCATGCGGACAATCCCGTCGACTGGTGGCCGTGGTCGCCGGAGGCGTTCGCGCAGGCGCGGGAGCGGGGGGTGCCCGTCTTGCTCAGCGTCGGGTACAGCAGCTGCCACTGGTGCCATGTCATGGCGCACGAGTCCTTCGAGGACGAGTCGGCCGCCGCCTACATGAACGAGCACTTCGTCAACATCAAGGTGGACCGCGAGGAGCGGCCCGATGTCGACGCCGTCTACATGGAGGCCGTGCAGGCCGCCACCGGGCAGGGCGGCTGGCCCATGACCGTGTTCATGACCCCCGACGCCGAGCCCTTCTACTTCGGGACGTACTTCCCGCCCGAGCCCCGGCACGGGATGCCTTCCTTCATGGAGGTCCTCGAAGGCGTGCGGACCGCCTGGGTGGGGCGGCCCGAGGAGGTCGCCGAGGTCGCGCAGCGGATCGTACGGGACCTCGCCGGACGGCAGTTGGACTACGGGAAGGCCGGTACGCCCGGCCCCGAGGAGCTGGCCCAGGCGCTGCTCGGGCTGACGCGGGAGTACGACGCCGCCCGCGGCGGCTTCGGCGGGGCGCCGAAGTTCCCGCCGTCCATGGTGCTGGAGTTCCTGCTGCGCCACCACGCGCGCACCGGGGCGGAGGGGGCCCTGCAGATGGCCGCCGACACCTGCGAGGCGATGGCCCGCGGCGGGATCTACGACCAGCTGGGCGGCGGGTTCGCCCGGTACTCCGTCGACCGGGAATGGGTCGTTCCGCACTTCGAGAAGATGTTGTACGACAACGCGCTGCTGTGCCGCGTGTACGCGCACCTCTGGCGGGCCACCGGGTCGGACCTCGCGCGCCGCGTCGCCCTGGAGACCGCCGACTTCATGGTGCGCGAGCTGCGCACCGCCGAGGGCGGTTTCGCCTCCGCGCTCGACGCCGACAGCGAGGACCCGCGGACCGGCGAGCACGTGGAGGGCGCGTACTACGCCTGGACCCCCGCCCAGCTCGCCGAGGTGCTCGGCGCGGACGACGCGGCGCTGGCCGCCGCGTACTTCGGGGTGACGGACGAGGGCACCTTCGAGCACGGTGCGTCCGTACTCCAGCTGCCGCAGGACGGGCCGGTCGTGGACGCCGGGGCGGTCGCCGGGATCCGGCAGCGGCTGCTCGCGGCGCGCGCCGAGCGGCCCGCGCCCGGCCGGGACGACAAGATCGTCGCCGCCTGGAACGGCCTGGCCATCGCCGCGCTGGCCGAGTGCGGGGCGTACTTCGACCGGCCGGACCTGGTCGAGCGGGCGACGGAGGCCGCGGACCTCCTGGTGCGGGTCCACTTCGACGCGGCGGCCGGCCGCGCCCGGCTGGCCCGGACCAGCAAGGACGGCCGCGTCGGCGCCAACGCCGGGGTCCTGGAGGACTACGCCGACGTCGCCGAGGGCTTCCTCGCGCTGGCGGCCGTGACCGGCGAGGGCGTCTGGCTGGAGTTCGCCGGGTTCCTCGTCGACCTGGTCCTGGACCTGTTCACCGCCGAGGACGGCTCCCTCTACGACACCGCGCACGACGCCGAGCAGCTCATCCGCCGCCCCCAGGACCCGACCGACACCGCGGCCCCCTCCGGCTGGACGGCCGCGGCCGGCGCGCTCCTGTCGTACGCCGCGCACACCGGTTCCGAGGCGCACCGCACGGCGGCCGAGCGGGCCCTCGGCGTGGTGCACGCGCTGGGTCCGCGCGTCCCGCGCTTCATCGGGCACGGGCTCGCGGTCGCCGAGGCGCTGCTCGACGGTCCGCGCGAGGTGGCCGTGGTGGGTCATCCGGAGGATCCGGCGCTGGCGGGGCTGCACCGGACGGCGTTGCTGGGGACGGCTCCCGGGGCCGTGGTGGCGGTCGGGCTGCCGCGGGCGGCCGACGGCAGCGGGGGCGAGTTCCCCCTCCTGGCCGAGCGCACTCTCGTACGCGACCTTCCGACGGCGTATGTGTGTCGACATTTCGTCTGCGCGCGGCCTACGACGGACCCGGTCGAGCTGGCTGATCAGTTGGGTGTGCTTCATCCCTGAATCCGCCGGAGTACCGTCAATTCCGGTTGCCTGTCCGACAGTTCGGAAACCTGGTTTTTATCCTCGCGGCTCCTGAGTTTCATATTCGCTGCCTACTCTCGTGTCTGCGGACGTCACTGGAGCCGCGGAGCAGGCGCACTGGGGGGTGCGTCCGAGGGGGAGCTGGGGGAAGCAGGGGCGGGGGGGCCGGGGGGCCCGCCTTGATCCCCTGGGGGGTTTGCCGATCGCCGCCTGGCGTCGCGGCATGTCTGTGGGGGACGTTTTGTACACCTCTGTCGTCATATCCATGATTTCGTTTGCGCTCTTCTGGATGGCCGCCTTCACGCTGTGGTGGCAGATGCACGCGTGGCGCACGCCCGAGACGCTCGCCTCCACCCGGTTCGACCGCCCCGACGGCGAGGGCCGGCTGGCGTTCTCGCTGCTCCTGCCGGCCCGGCACGAGCAGGCGGTCCTGCGCCACACGATCGAGCGGCTGCTCGAATCGAGCCACGGCGACTACGAGATCATCGTCATCGTCGGGCACGACGACCCGGAGACCGCCGCCGTCGCCGAGGCCGCCGCCGCGCGGGCGCCCGACCGGGTACGGGTCGTCGTCGACCACCACGAGGCCAAGAACAAGCCGAAGGCCCTCAACACCGCCCTCCCGCACTGCCGGGGTGACATCGTCGGGGTCTTCGACGCCGAGGACCAGGTCCACCCCGAGCTGCTCGCGCACGTCGACCACGCCTTCCGCTCCACCGCCGCCGACGTGGTCCAGGGCGGGGTCCAGCTCATCAACTTCCACTCCTCCTGGTACAGCCTGCGCAACTGCCTGGAGTACTTCTTCTGGTTCCGCTCCCGGCTGCACCTGCACGCGGAGAAGGGGTTCATCCCGCTCGGCGGCAACACCGTCTTCGTGCGCACCGAGGTGCTCCGCGAGGCCGGTGGCTGGGACCAGAACTGCCTCGCCGAGGACTGCGACCTGGGCGTACGCCTCTCCTCGGTCGGCAAGAAGGTGGTCGTCGCCTACGACAGCGACATGGTCACCCGCGAGGAGACGCCCGGATCGCTGATGAGCCTGCTCAAGCAGCGCACCCGCTGGAACCAGGGCTTCCTCCAGGTCTACCGGAAGAAGGACTGGCAGCAGCTGCCCGGCCGCGGCCAGCGCTGGCTGGCCCGCTACACGCTGATGACCCCGTTCATGCAGGCCGCCTCCGGGGTGATCATCCCGCTCAACTTCGCCGTCGCGGTCCTGCTCGACGTGCCCGTCGGCATCGCGATCATCACCTTCCTCCCCATGATCACGGCGATGGTGACGTTCGTCTTCGAGATCGTCGGCCTGCACGACTTCGGCCGCCAATACGGCCTGCGCGTCCGCTTCGTGCACTACCTCAAGCTCGTCGTCGGCGGCCCGTTCTACCAGGTGATGCTGGCGGGCGCCGCGATCCGGGCGGTCTGGCGCGAGCAGCGCGGCCGCAACGAGTGGGAGCTCACCAGCCACACCGGCGCCCACCTCGCTCCGATCAGCGCCACCGCCGGCGTGTCCACCGCCGGTGCGTCCACCGCGATCCGAGAGGACAGCCACCGGTGACCGCCACCCTGCCCACGGCCACTGATCCCCAGCCCGGCGCCGCCACGGCCCTCGTCGAACCGCGCGTCCCCGCCCAGCGCGGCCCGAGCGGCCCCGGCGGCCCCGGCAGCCGCGGCGGCCTCGGGGTCCGGCCGCCCGCCCCGGCCCACCCCCTCGTCCGCTTCCGCTCCTCCCGCCCCGACCTGCTGCTCTGCGGGGCGGTCCTGCTCGCGATCGTCCTCGTCCAGGGCTGGAACATCACGCACTTCCCGACCCTGAGCGACGACGAGGGCACGTACCTCGCCCAGGCGTGGGCCGTCCAGCAGGGCGACGGCCTCGCCCACTACACGTACTGGTACGACCATCCGCCGCTCGGCTGGATACAGATAGCGGGCCTGACCTACCTGCCCTCCCTGCTCGTGCCCGACTGGATGACCGTCGCGCCGATGCGCTTCTCGATGCTCGCGGTCTCCGCCGCAAGCTCCGTGCTGCTCTACGTCCTCGCCCGCCGGCTCTGGCTGCCGCGCTGGGCGGCCGGACTCGCGATGGCCCTCTTCGGGCTCTCCCCGCTCTCCGTCGTGCTCCAGCGGGAGATCTTCCTCGACAACCTCGCCGTGATGTGGATGCTGCTGGCCTTCTGCCTGGCCGCGTCCCCCAGCCGCCACCTGTGGCACCACTTCGGGTCGGGACTCGCGGCCGCCACTGCCGTCCTGACCAAGGAGACGATGCTGGTGGTGCTCCCGGCGCTGCTGGTGACCATGTGGCGCCACAGCCACCGCGACACCCGCAAGTTCGCCGTCACCGGGGCCGTCACCGCCTGCGCGCTCATCGGGCTCTCGTACCCCTTGTACGCGCTGCTCAACAGCGAGCTGCTGCCCGGCGCCGGACACGTCTCGCTGATCGACGGCATCACGTACCAGATGAGCCGGCCGGGCTCGGGCTTCATCCTCGCCCCCGGCTCCGGTTCGAACGGCGTGTTCCGGTCCTGGCTGTACTACGACACCGTCCTGCCGCTCGGCGGGCTGGCCGGCGCGCTCCTGCTGCTCGCCACCCTGCGGTGGTCGGTCACCGCCCGCGCGCTCGCCGGCCCGGCGCTCGCCGCGGTCCTCCTCGCGGCCGTCGCGATGCGGCCCTCCGGCTACCTGCCGGCGATGTACGTGATCCAGGCGCTGCCGTTCCTCGCGCTGGTCCTCGCCGGGGGCGCGGCCAGCGTCACGCACGCCGTGCTGCGCCGCCGCCGCGCTCCGGGGGAGCGCCGGGCGCTGACGTACGGGCGCCGGGTGCTGATCGGCGTGCTCGCCGCGGCCGCCGCGGTGTACGTCCTGCCGCGCTGGTACGAGGGCGACCGCACCGCGCTCACCGCCGACGCGAACGCCCCCTACCGGCAGGCCGCCGCCTGGCTCGGCCGGGAGGTCCCCGACCCCGGGCGCACCCGGGTCCTGGTCGACGACGCGCTGTGGCTGGACGCCGTGCACCACGGCTTCGAACCCGGGCCCGGCGCCATCTGGTTCTACAAGGCGGACCTCGACCCCGCCGTCACCAAGACCCTGCCGCGCGGCTGGCGCGACATCGACTACGTCGTCTCCTCGCCCACCGTCCGCCGGGACGCGGTGGACCTGCCCAACGTGAAGGCCGCGCTGGAGCATTCGACGGCGGTCGCCGTCTTCGGCTCCGGCGAGGACCGCATCGAGATCCGCAGGACCGACCGAGCCGACGGGAGCTGATCCGCCATGAGCGAGGACCTGTGGACCCCGCATGCCCCGATCGATCCGGAAGTCTCCATTCCGCAGGAGGGGGAGCCGGCGGCGGGCGGCGTGGCGGCGGGCAGCGTCACCCTCATCGTCCCGACCTTCAACGAGGCGGGGAACATCGGCGAGTTGCTGAGCCGGCTCGCCGGCTCGCTCCCCGCCCGACTGCCCTGCCAGGTGCTGTTCGTGGACGACTCCACGGACGACACCCCGGCCGTCATCGAGAAGGCAGCCCTCGACCTGCCCTTCCCGGTGTCCGTCCTGCACCGCGAACGGGCGGTCGGCGGCCTCGGCGGCGCCGTCGTCGAAGGCCTGAAGCGGGCGGACACCGACTGGATCGTCGTCATGGACGCCGACCTCCAGCACCCGCCCCACCTCGTGCCCGAACTCGTCGGCGAGGGCGAGCGCACCGGCGCCGACCTCGTCGTCGCCTCCCGCTACATCCCCGGCGGCAGCCGGGCCGGACTCGCCGGGAACTACCGCGTCGCCGTCTCGCGCGGCGCGACCTGGCTCACCAAGGGGCTCTTCCCGCGCGCCCTGCGCGGGATCAGCGATCCGATGAGCGGCTTCTTCGCCATGCGCCGCCCGTTGGTCACCACGGACGCCCTCAAACCCCTCGGCTACAAGATCCTGCTGGAGCTGGCGGTCCGCAGCCGGCCCGCCAAGGTCGCCGAGGTGCCCTTCGTCTTCCAGGACCGCTACTCGGGGGAGTCCAAGTCCGGCGCCCGCGAGGGGCTGCGCTTCCTCGCCCACCTCGCCGCGCTGCGCTCCGCGACCCCGCTGGCCCGGATGATCGGCTTCGGGCTGATCGGGCTCTCCGGCTTCGTCCCCAACCTGTTCGCGCTGTGGCTGCTCACGCACGCCGGGGTGCACTACCTGCCGGCCGAGATCGCCGCCAACCAGGCCGGGGTGCTCTGGAACTTCGTCCTCATCGAGACCCTGCTCTTCCGCGACCGGCGCCGCCACCGCCACTGGGCGGACCGGATCGGCCGCTTCGCCCTGCTGGCCAACGCCGACCTGCTGCTGCGCATCCCGCTGATCGCCCTGTTCGTCGGCAGGTTCGCCATGGAGGTGCTGCCCGCCACGGCCCTGGCCCTGGTCACCACCTTCGTCCTGCGGTTCGCGGCCACCGAGGCCCTCGTCTACCTGCCGCGCAAGGCCCGTACCGCACGCACCACCAGGAGTTGAGCCGAACAGAGCCGCCGTACAGAGCCGCCGCACAGAACAGAAGGGAACTCGTCCATGCCAGCGAACATCCGGCGGAAGGCCGGGCGGCGCGCCGCCCTGGCCGCCGTCGGGGCGATGACCGCGGGCCTGCTGCTCACCGCACCGCAGCAGGCCACGGCCGGACCGCCCAATCTGCTCACCAATTCCGGTTTCGAGACCGCCGGCGCACCCGGCGAGGACATGCCGTCCTGCTGGGAGAAGTCCGGCTGGGGCGACAACGACTTCACCTACGCCACCGTCGCCGACGCGCACAGCGGCAGCAAGGCCATGAAGGTCTCGCTCACCCGCCGCCTCAGCGGCGACCGCAAGGCGCTCGTCACCGAGAACACCACCTGCGCGCCCACCGTCGTACCGGGCAAGCAGTACGACCTGTCCGCCTGGTACAAGTCGAACACCCCGGACGTGTCGGTGACCGTCTTCCGCCACGACACCACCGCGGGCTGGCAGTACTGGACCGACCTGCAGAATCCGCCGGTCAGCGCCGGATGGGCGCGCACGCAGGTCCGTACGCCCACCGTCCCGCCCGGTACCGACAAGATCACGTGGGGGCTCTCGGTCTACGGGGTGGGCACGCTCACCACCGACGACTACGCACTGGAGGAGGTGGGCGCGGCCCCGCCGCAGCCCACCTGCACGGGCACGCCCGACGAGTGCGCCAAGGGCAAGTGGGAGGTGATCCCCGCCAAGAACCCGGTGCGCTCGATGCACGCGGTGGTGCTGAAGAACGGGAAGGTGCTGCTGATCGCGGGCTCGGGCAACGACATCGCCCAGTTCAACGCGGGCACGTTCACCTCGGCCGTGTACGACCCGGCGAACGGGTCCTTCAAGACGATCCCCACACCGGTGGACATGTTCTGCTCGGGGCACGTGCAGCTGTCGGACGGCCGGGTGCTGGTCATGAGCGGCAACAAGGGGTACCCGTCCGCCGACGGCAAGGTCGGCTACCAGGGGCTGAAGGACAGTTACGTCTTCGACCCGGCGACCGAGGCGTACACGAAGACCAACGACCTGAACGGCGGGCACTGGTACCCGTCGGCGACGGTCCTCGGCAACGGCGACGTGATCACCTTCGGCGGTCTGAAGGAGGACTCGACGGGCAACGTCACCGCGGAGAGGTTCTCGGCGGCGCAGGGCAAGTGGCTCCCGATGAACGAGGTCAACCAGACCTGGTCGTACTGGGGCCTGTACCCGTCGATGATCCTGATGCAGGACGGGCGGCTCTTCTACTCCGGCAGCCACACCTTCGGCAACGGCACGCAGGGCAGCGGCGCGTCGATCTACGACTACAACGCGAACACGATCACGGACGTGCCCGGCCTGCGCAAGAAGGACGAGCGCGACGAGTCGGCGAGCGTGCTGCTGCCGCCCGCCCAGGACCAGCGGGTCCTGACGATCGGCGGCGGCAACAACGAGTCCAACCCGGCGGCGAACCGGCTCACCGAGCTGATCGACCTCAAGGCGGCGAGCCCCGCGTACACCGCCGGACCGGACCTGCCGCAGGGCCTGGTCGACGTGGGCGGGGTCAAGAGGGCGCAGACCGGGGCCGAGGGCAAGATGTACGTGTCGGCCGTACTGCTGCCGGACGGCAAGGTGCTGGAGACGGGCGGCGGGCTGCACGACCGGGCCGATCCCGTCTACGAGGCCTCGTTCTTCGACCCGGTGACCAACACCTACAAGGCCGGACTGCCGGCCGACCCGATCCCGCGGACGTACCACTCGGGCGCCTTCCTGCTGCCCGACGGGCGGGTCATGACGGTCGGCGACAACCCGGGCAACGGCACCTACAACAACAACGTGTCGATCTACACCCCGCCGTACCTCTTCAAGGGCGCGCGCCCGAAGCTCACCTCGGTGATCGACACGCAGTGGGTGTACGGGGACACGCAGCGGATCACCGTCGACCGTCCGATCGCCAAGGCGGAGCTGATCCGCCCGGCGGCGGTCACGCACTCCTCGGACCCGAACCAGCGGTACGTGGACCTGCCGTTGTCGGTGGTGAACAACACGACCGTCGACCTCAACGTCACCAGCAACCCGAACCTGGCGCCGCCCGGCTGGTACATGCTCTTCGGGGTCGACGCGAACGGCATCCCGTCGGTGGCGACCTGGGTGCACCTGGGCGGCGCGTCGGCGCTCGCGGCCACCGAGGAGGCCCCGTCCCCGCACGTCCACGACTTCGCGGACGCGCCGCAGGCGGCCCCCAAGCAGAACCCCGGGAAGCGGGACTCGGTGCCGGTTGCCCCGAGCGTGGCCGGCTGCGACCGGCACTACGGCACGGCCGGCCTGTGCGTGCCGACGAAGTTCCCGGCGGAGGTGAAGGAGACCACGAAGGCCCGCTGCGACTGGCTGGCCTCCCACCGGTACCCGAAGCGCATGAAGGTCAACGGCGGTGACCCGCTGCGCCTGGACCCCGACGGCGACGGCTACGCCTGCACGTAGCCGCACTTGGCCGCACCGGCAGAGCGGAGCCCCGCCGCACACCGCGACGGGGCTCCGCTCGTACTGCTGGCGCTGGAGCTAGTGCTGGTAGGCGGCGAGCGAGATGCCGACGTAGTGGGCCACGAAGGCGGCCAGGGTCAGGGAGTGGAAGACCTCGTGGAAGCCGAAGAAGCGGGGGGAGGGGTTCGGGCGCTTGATCCCGTAGATCACGCCGCCCGCGCTGTAGAGGAGCCCGCCGACGATGACCAGGACCAGGACGGCGATGCCGCCGGTGCGCAGGAAGTCGGGCAGGAAGAAGACCGCCGCCCACCCCATCGCTATGTAGCAGGGGGTGTACAGCCAGCGCGGGGCGCCGACCCAGAAGACGCGGAAGGCGATGCCGGCCGCGGCGGCGATCCACACCGCCCACAGGAGCGTCCGTCCGGTGGAGGGCGGGAGCAGGAGCACCGTCAGCGGGGTATAGGTCCCTGCGATGATCAGAAAAATGTTGGCGTGGTCCAGACGCCGCAGGATGGCCTCACCCCGCGGACCCCAGGTGCCGCGGTGGTACACCGCGCTGACGCCGAACAGCAGGCAGGCCGTGAGGATGTACACCCCGCACGCCACCCGCGCCCGCGTCGACTCGGTGAAGGCCATCAGCACCAGGCCCGCGACGACCACGGCGGGGAACATCCCGGTGTGCAGCCAGCCGCGCATCAGCGGCTTGGCTTCCGGTGCCTCGGAGGCGTCGGGTGCGACGGGCTCGGCGTCGACCGGCACGGCGGCGGCGTCAGAAGTCATGGCCGCCATGCTACCTACGGGTGCGTAGGTTTCCGTTAGTGCGCTTTACGGAAGATTGACGGGAGTGGCGATGCTCACGTGAGAGGCCCCCTGGACATATGCGCACACGCACCGGATGATCAGATGAGTGCGGTCGGCACCGGATGAGCGGAGCGCGAAGCATCCGGGTCGCAGCCCCCACGGGGCAAACACCAAACAACCCCTCTTCAAGGAGCAATCGTGGCGCGCGAGAACGCGGCTCCCGTTTCTGGTTCGACATTCCCCACCGAGCACGCAGGGCTGATCTCCTGGGTGGACGAGATCGCAGCGATCACCGAGCCCGACCGGGTCGTGTGGTGCGACGGCTCCGAGGCCGAGTACGAGCGCCTGTGCGCGGAGCTCGTCGCCAAGGGCACGTTCAAGAAGCTGGACGAGGGCAAGCGACCCAACTCGTACTACGCCGCCTCCGACCCGTCCGACGTCGCGCGCGTCGAGGACCGGACCTTCATCTGCTCCGAGAAGGAGGAGGACGCGGGCCCGACCAACCACTGGAAGGCCCCGGCCGAGATGAAGGACATCTTCACCGGCGACAAGGGCGTCTTCCGCGGCTCCATGAAGGGCCGGACGATGTACGTCGTCCCGTTCTGCATGGGCCCCCTCGGCTCCGAGCTCTCCGCGATCGGCGTCGAGATCACCGACTCCGCCTACGTCGCCGTCGCCATGCGCACCATGACCCGCATGGGCAAGGCCGTCCTCGACGAGCTCGGCACCGACGGGTTCTTCGTCAAGGCCGTCCACACCCTCGGCGCTCCGCTCGCCGAGGGCCAGGCCGACGTGCCGTGGCCCTGCAACACCACCAAGTACATCTCGCACTTCCCGGAGACCCGCGAGATCTGGTCGTACGGATCCGGCTACGGCGGCAACGCCCTCCTCGGCAAGAAGTGCTACGCCCTGCGCATCGCGTCCGTCATGGCCCGCGACGAGGGCTGGCTCGCGGAGCACATGCTGATCCTCAAGCTCACCCCGCCGCAGGGTGAGGCGAAGTACATCGCCGCCGCGTTCCCGAGCGCCTGCGGCAAGACCAACCTCGCCATGCTGGAGCCCACGATCCCCGGCTGGACGGTCGAGACGGTCGGCGACGACATCGCCTGGATGCGCTTCGGCGAGGACGGTCGCCTGTACGCGATCAACCCCGAGGCCGGCTTCTTCGGCGTCGCCCCCGGCACCGGCGCGCACACCAACGCCAACGCCATGAAGACGATGTACGCGAACACCGTCTTCACCAACGTCGCGCTCACCCCGGACGGCTCCGACGTCTGGTGGGAGGGCATGACCGAAGAGGCGCCCGCGCACCTCATCGACTGGAAGGGCAACGCCTGGACCCCGGAGTCCGAGACCCCGGCGGCCCACCCCAACGCCCGCTTCGCCGTCCCGGCCTCCCAGTGCCCGACGATCGCCCCCGAGTGGGAGGACCCCAAGGGCGTCCCGATCTCCGCGATCCTCTTCGGCGGCCGCCGCGCCTCCGCCGTCCCGCTGGTCACCGAGTCCTTCGACTGGAACCACGGCGTCTTCATCGGCTCGAACATCGCCTCCGAGAAGACCGCCGCCGCCGAGGGCAAGGTCGGCGAGCTGCGCCGCGACCCGTTCGCCATGCTGCCGTTCTGCGGCTACAACATGGGCGACTACATGGGCCACTGGGTCGACGTGGCCAAGGGCAAGGACCAGTCCAAGCTCCCGAAGATCTACTACGTGAACTGGTTCCGCAAGAACGACGCGGGCAAGTTCGTGTGGCCCGGCTTCGGCGAGAACAGCCGCGTCCTGAAGTGGATCGTCGAGCGCCTCGACGGCAACGCCGCCGGCGTCGACACCCCCATCGGCATCCTGCCGACCAAGGACTCCCTCGACCTGGACGGCCTGGACCTCCCCGAGGCGGACCTGGACTTCCTGCTCACCGTCGACAAGGAGGTCTGGCGCGACGAGGCCTCCCTGGTCCCCGAGCACCTGAACACCTACGGCGACCACACTCCCAAGGAGCTGTGGGACCAGTACCACGCGCTCGTCGAGCGCCTGGGCTGAAAGACCTGCCCGGCAAAGACTCCGGGCACCTGAGTGTGGGAGCCCCCGACCAAGCGGTTCCCACCGCAGCACCGGCCGAAATCCCTGTCAGGAGCGTTGTCCGCGCTCCTCCAGGTAGGTCGTGTGCGTCTGCTGACGGCGGACCTCTGCTTCGCGGAGGTCCGCCGTCAGGCGTTCCGCCTCCTCGTACAGCAGCGACAGCTGCCGCTCCAGGTGCCGCTCCGGCGACTCCCCGCCGGGCGTGAGCCGGGTCCACCAGCGCGTCCGGTTGTACGTGTCCACGCACTCCGGCACGTCCAGCTCGATCGCCCGCGACAGCGCGTGCACCGACTCCGGGTCGGCGGCCAGGACATCGGCCACCCAGCCCGGCTCCAGCAGCGCCCCGTACCGCTCCAGCAGCTCCGCGAGCCGGCCCTCGGCCGGATCCGGCAGGTCCACCTCGGCCACGTACTCCCGCAGCCGGCCGAACCGCTCCCGTACGTCGTCCAGCTGCTGCGAGGGCCCCCGGGGCTCGGGCGGCGCCGGCCGCTCCGGCGGGGCGATCAGCGCGCCCGCGCCGTACAGCCCGGCCACGACCACCGGCCAGTACGTGCCCGCAGCACCGGTGACGGTCAGGCCCAGCCCGGCCACCCCGCAGGCGCTGCCCGCCAGGTTCTTCCTCGACTCCAGGTAGTTGAGAAGACGCGTGCGGAGCAACCTCCCGGCGGCGGACCTACTGGTAGCCACGGATCTCCTCGAAGGCTCCGTCCAGCGAACCGTTGCCGCCGGTGGCGTCGAAGAGCCGTCCGCCGGTCAGTTCGGTGATGTGGGCGAGCTCCTTGCGGTCCGAGTCACCGAACAGCACCGCGAAGACCGGCGTGTGCTTCTGCGCCTCCGGCAGCCCGGCGTAGAAGGAGTCGAAGTCCTTCGCCTTGTCGCCGCTCTGCCCGTCCGTCATCAGCACGATCGAGGTGAACGCGTCCGCGTTGCCCTGGCCCAGGTGCTCGTACGCGGCCTTCAGACTGCCGTACACCGCCGTACCCCCCTCCGGCCGGAGCGACTTCACATCGCCCCGGATCGCGTCCAGCGCGGGCCCGGGATTGCCCGGCTCGACGACGTGCGTCAACACCTTCTTCACCTTGTCGCCGAACGGCAGGAGCGTCACCTCCTCGCGGTCCCGGAACCGCTGCCCCGTCCCCGAGGCACCCGTCCCCGTCAGCTCGGTGAGCGCCGACCGCAGCCGCCCGATGCGGTCCTCCTCCTCCATCGAGCCCGAGGTGTCCAGCACGTACACCGTCCGCGAGGGCCGGCGCAGCTCGTTCTCGTACGAGGCCAGCAGCCCGTCCGCGACCGACCGGGTGCCCGGGAACGGCAGCTCGCGCCGCTTGTCCGCGTTCAGCCCGGCCGCGGGCTGCACCCCGGCCGCGACCGGCCGGCGGAAGGTCTTCTCGGTGATCTCCTTCTGCGCCTCGGCGCCGCTCAGATAGTCGGTCAGGGCCCGACCCGACTCGCGGGCCCCGGCCGGGGCCGAGGTCAGCAGGGTCAGCGGGTAGTGGGCGGTGACCACCCCGTCGCGCGGCCGGATCACGGTCAGGCCCGTCTTCGCGTCCCGGTTCATGGACAGCAGCACGGACTCGTAGTTCACCAGCGCGTCCACGTCCCCGCGCTTGGCGTACGCGGTGGCCAGCCACCCGGAGGAGCCCGAGGTCAGCTTCTGCCCGGCGAAGAACTCCTTCAGCTTGGGCTGCGCCGTCTTCACGTCCGCGTCGGTCAGCGCCGCCTGCGCGCCCGACAGCCCGGAGGCCACCGAGACCAGCGCTGAGAAGCCGGAGTTGGAGCGCACCGGATCGGTCATCCCGTACGTCAGCTTCCCGGCGGCGACCGCCTCGTGCACCGCCGACCAGGTCACCTCCTCCGGCTTCCAGCCGAGCCGGGCCAGCGCGTCCGCCCGTACGCCCAGCGCGACCGGCGAGGACATCACCGGCGTCTCGCTGCTGAGCTTCCCGGCGGCCTCGGGGCGCAGCCGCAGATAGTCGTTGGAGGACAGCCAGATGGCGTCGTACGTGCCGTCGGCCTTCCCGGAGGCGACCTGTTCGGCCGCGTCCAGGGTGCCGGACCAGGTGAGCTCGACACTGACCCCGGTGGCCGCCTTCGCCGCCTTCAGCACCGGTTCCATGTCGGCCAGTTCGCTGGAGGCCAGCACGCGCAGCTTGCCCTCCTGGTACTTCGACTGGGTCGGCTTCGCCGGATCCGGACCACCGGAGGTGCAGGCCGAGGCCCCGAGCAGGGACGCGGCGAGCGCGACCGCCGCCGCGAGCCGTCGGCGCACCGACGCGGTGCGCACTCTGCGGATGCCACGGTCGCTCATCGGGCACCGCCTTCCAGGACACCGGAGGTCCGCGTACGGGCCAGGTACGCCGAGGCGGTCCGGAGTTCCCCGGTCAGGGACTCGACGGTGGCGGCCATGTTCTCCGTGGCCTGCGCCTTGAACGTGTCGATCGCGTCCAGCGTCTTGTAGATCTGCGCGAAGGCCGAACGCAGCGTCTCCGCGCCCACCGCCGGGTCGGCCGCGATCCGCTGGATCTCGCCGCTCTGCGTGGACAGCATGTCCGCGTTGCCCCGGATCAGCTCCTCGGTGGTGCCCTTCAGGGCGTTGACCTGCTCGATCACCGCGCGCTGGCTGTCGAGGGCCGAGGCCAGCATCACGGCGGTCCGCAGCGCGGACACGGTGGTGGTGGCGGCCCGGTCGACGCCCTTGATCAACTCGTCGTTGTTGCGCCGGACCACGT
The DNA here is from genome assembly GCF_001279655.1 of Streptomyces sp. WM6372. NCBI lineage: Bacteria > Bacillati > Actinomycetota > Actinomycetes > Kitasatosporales > Streptomycetaceae > Streptomyces > Streptomyces sp. WM6372. The sequence continues at coordinate 54,546 of NZ_LGDB01000171.1, forward strand.
CCATCGCCAGGTAGCCCTGCGCGCACACCGCCAGCTGGGTCAGCAGGTCCTGGTGCTTCTGCCGGACCGGGAAGAGCAGGTCGGCGCGCATCACGTCGGCCGACGCCGGGTCCGTGTGCCCGGTCTCGGCGATCCGCTGCTCCACGGCCGCGTCGAGGGCCTCGGTGAGGACGGCGTACTCCTGGAGCTTGCCCATGGTCTCCCACAGGCGGGCCCGTTCGGTGTGCAGGGCCGCGTTGTCGCGGCGCAGCTCGTCCTGGCCGCTGCGCAGCGCGCCCACGATGCCGTTGAGCGTGGTCTGCGAGGAGGCGTACTTGGCCACGTGGTCGCGGAACCTGTTGCCGCCGGGCAGCTTCGCGAGCAGCCTGCGGGCCCCCTTGGCGGGCGTGTCCCGCGGATCGAGGTCCTCGACGGTGCGGCGCAGTTCGACGAGGGAGCCCGCGACGCGGGCCTGGGCGTCGCCGCCCCCGTCGGAGCCCAGCGACCGTACGGCCCGCTCCAGCATCCGGTTGGACTGCTGGGCGGCGCTGCGGATCTCGCCCGCGCCGAGCCCGGATATCTCCCCGATGCGGCCGGCGAACTCGGGGGAGCGGGTGTCGATCCCGGCGAGCGAGCCGACGTACTCCCCGGCCCGGCGGGCCATCTCCTCGCGCACCCCGTCCTGGAGCGGGACCAGGCCCGAGGCCTGCTCCCGCCGTACGGGGGCGACGGGCTCGGGGGCGGTGAGGACGAGCGGGCCGTCCTGCGGTGGTGTCAGCGTCATGTACGTGCTCCCCCTAGCCCTTGGCGCGCGCGGCAAGCGCCATGAGGATCTTGACGGTCGGTGCGCTGACCTGGCGGATGCCGGTCAGCTCCGGGTTGAGGTACGCGGCGTGCGCGGCGGTCGCCGCGGTGAACTCGGGCACGCCGTTCTGCGGCCGGAACCCGTGCCGGACGGCCAGCTCGCGCAGCTTCGGGTCATCGGCGAGGAGGGAGCCGAGCTCCTTGGCCTTCTCGCTGATCGGCACGAAGGTGTGCGGGGAGTTGACGGTGGTGTCCGGGTAGAGCACGACCATGTCACCCGGAGCCTGCTTCTGCTGGAGCAAGGAGGCCACCTGGGACTCGTACGCCAGGATGAGCGGCTCGCCGCTGCCGGAGATGAAGGCCCGGAACGGGTCGTCGGTGCTCGGCTCCAGAGCGCCCTGGACGCGGATCAGCTTCTGCATCAGGGGCGCGGTGCGGTCGACCCCGGCCTGGTCGGAGACCACCGTCTTGTCGTTGGCGACGTTCGAGGTGGCGGCCAGGAAGAGCGCCCCGGAGTTGGACGTCGCCGGGTCCGTGGTCTTGATGTACACCCTGCCGGTCAGCTCGGCGAAGGCGGCGGAGCCGGACAGGTCCTGCCAGTTGCGGTCCTCGGCGGCGGCCTTGAGGTAGGGGCCCATGAGGAGGGTCCCCGAGTTCTTGCCGGTCATCTTGGCGAGGCCGTTGTCGGCGAGCACCTTGGCGGCGTTGGCACGGGCGATGACCACGAGCGGCGAGAAGAAGGGCTTGGTGGTCTGGGCGCCCTTGACGCCGGCCGCGGCCTCGATCTCCGGGGCGGGCTCACTGCTGCCGGGGAAGGCGAAGTCGAAGTCCTTGAGGGCAAGTTGGTCCATCGCCCAGGAGCCGGACGTTTCGGTCCGCACGGTGTAGCCCTTGTCGGCCAGGGCTTTGACGACGTCGGGGTCGCGGAAGTATTCGGACTTCTCGGATCCGATGACGCCTTTCACCACGGTCTTCGGTGCCGTGGGCGGGGGATCCCCTCCTCCGAGGATCGCGACGGCGGCCACGCCGCCGAGGAGGAGGATCGCCAGGGCGATTCCTAGGATGCGTCTCACGGGTGCAGCGTGCTCGCGGAAACCCACATTCCGCGTGAAGTCGAATGAACGTCAGGTGTCCAGGCGGTCCCACTTCGAAATGCTGTGTGGATCGGCCGGTGCTGGCAGGCGGGGCGGCAGGCCGGGAGGATCGTCCCATGGGCGTGAGCGCGTTGAAGTGGCAGGGCTGGGCGGTCGGCCTGACGGTCCTGGCCGGCCTGCTGGTGTTCGCCCCGCTGGGCCTGTACGTGTGGGCCAGCGGCGAGCCGGGCGCGGCGCCGCCGCGGCCGGCGGTGGAGGACGTACGGGTCACCGGCTGCCGGATCGACCCCGGCAGCCGCCGCGTGGTGGCGGCGGTGGAGGTCGCGGGCCGCCCCGAGGGCGCGGGCGCGTACGTGGTGACGGTCGAGTTCCGCGAGAGCGCGACCCCGGACCCGCAGGACCGACCGGCCCAGGCCCTGGTGAAACTCCCCGGCGTGGCCCCGTCGGCAACGGAACACGCGGAAGCCCTCGGTCCCGTCTGGCCGGCGGGGAGGACCCCCTGGTGCGGGGTCGCGGCCGCGGAGTTCTCATCCGGCCCCACCCCCGCGGGATGAGTCGGCCGTGATCCGGGCCGGAGCCCGGCCCGGCCAGGGCGGTGGCACCCGGTCCGGAGCCTCCGCGGCCCCGGACCGGGGCCGATCAGAGGCTGCCGGCCAGGTCCCGTGAGGCCAGGGCAGCGGCATGCGCGTCCATGCGCTCGGCGGCGAGGATCGCGACGGTGGTGTCGGCGCGCGACGCGGCGACGACCAGCGCGCGGCCGGCGAGGTCATGGGCCCGCTGGTGCAGGGCGAGGAGATCGGCGGCATCCGCGACGTCGGCGCGCGCGGCGCGCGCCGGATCGGAGCCGCGCAGCCGCGCCACCTGCGCGGCGATCCGCGCGGCGGCGCCGGCGAGACCGAGCTCGTCCGTGACGGTGAGCAGGGCCGCCAGGTGCCCGGCGAGCTGGATGTCCAGCGCCTCGGCGCGACTGCTGTGCGGGTATTCCGAGTGACTGTCGGAGTGGTGGCCGCCCACGCGGTGGACGACCGACTTCGTGCGGATCGGCTCGTACATGAGGAGGCCTCCTGCTGGGTCAGGAGGCCATCCTACATTGGATTGGTTCTAAAGTTGTGCTCGATCCGGTATCGAGTGCCTAGTGCTGGCCGTACCCGTCCAGGAAGTTGCCGATCCGGGTCACCGCGTCCGCCAGGTCCTTGGCGTTCGGCAGCGTCACGATGCGGAAGTGGTCCGGCTCGGACCAGTTGAAGCCCGTCCCGTGGACCACCATGATCTTCTCGGCCCGCAGCAGGTCGAGGACCATCTGGCGGTCGTCCTTGATCTTGTAGACGGCCGGGTCCAGCTTCGGGAACAGGTACAGCGCGCCCTTCGGCTTCACGCAGGTGATGCCGGGGATCTGCGTCAGCAGGTCGTACGCCGTGTCGCGCTGCTCCAGCAGCCGCCCGCCCGGGAGGACCAGGTCGTTGATCGACTGCCGGCCGCCGAGGGCCGTCGCGACGGCGTGCTGCGAGGGCATGTTCGCGCACAGCCGCATGTTGGCCAGGATCGTCAGGCCCTCGATGTACGACGAGGCGTGCTTCTTGGGGCCGCAGACCGCCATCCAGCCGGCCCGGTAGCCGGCGACGCGGTAGTTCTTGGACAGCCCGTTGAACGTGAGGGTCAGCAGGTCGGGCGCGATGGCGGCGGTGTTGGTGTGCGTGGCGCCGTCGTAGAGGATCCGGTCGTAGATCTCGTCGGAGCAGACGACCAGGTTGTGGCGGCGCGCGATGTCGGTGAGCCCGCGCAGCATCTCGTCGTCGTAGACGGCGCCGGTCGGGTTGTTCGGGTTGATGATCACGATCGCGCGGGTGCGGTCGGTGACCTTGCGCTCGATGTCGGCGAGGTCCGGCATCCAGTCGGACTGCTCGTCGCAGCGGTAGTGCACGGCGGTGCCGCCGGCCAGGCTCACGGAGGCGGTCCAGAGGGGGTAGTCCGGCGCCGGGACCAGCACCTCGTCGCCGTCGTCGAGCAGCGCCTGCATCGACATCTGGATCAGCTCGGAGACGCCGTTGCCGAGGTAGACGTCCTCGACGTCCAGCTCGATGCCCTTGGTCTGGTAGTGCTGCATGACCGCGCGGCGCGCGGAGAGCAGCCCCTTCGCGTCCCCGTACCCGTGGGCGTTGCCCAGGTTGCGGAGCATGTCCTCGAGGATCTCCGGCGGGCACTCGAAGCCGAAGGCCGCGGGGTTGCCGGTGTTCAGCTTGAGGATGCGATGACCTGCTGCTTCGAGCCGCATGGCCTCTTCGAGCACGGGCCCGCGGATCTCGTAGCAGACGTTGGCGAGTTTCGTTGACTGGATCACCTGCATGACGGGAGCTTACGGGCCGGGCGGCCGGTCCGCCGAGGTATTCGGGGCAGGAACGCAGGAGGGATATGTCCCGTTTCGCATGATGGGACGGTGGCGGCCCGGTCCGCCCTTGGAAACGGCGGCCGCGCCGCCGCCGCGACCTGCGGAATGGGTGGACCCCGGGAAAAGCCGGACCGGTGGTGTTGCACTCGTCACGTCGGGGTGTGCGGACGGATCGCGTACGGGGCCTGAGTACGGGCATGAGTGCGCGTACTCATGTGTCACGGCGCCGCCGCGGCGCAGGCTGGCCTTCGACGGCGGGTCGGAGGCGCGAGAGGGCGGGGCGGAGCGGTGGAATTCATGGTCGGCGACATGGTGATCACGACGGTGGGCACGGACGGCGACGACCGGGCGATCGAGTTCCTGGTCGCACCGCGGAGCGGTGAGGACGGTGAGGGCGCCGCGGGTGCGGCGGGCTCCGGGGATGCCGGGGACGCCGAGGGGGCGCACTTCGCGATCCACCGCGAGCACGACCAGGGCTGGGAGGCCGCCCGTCTGACCATCGACCCCCTGTCGGGGAGCGTCCCGATCGCGGCGGTGGAATGGGCGATGGAATTCGCCCGCGAGTACCTGTGACCGACGGCCGGCGCCGTGGTCCGCCCCGGTCCGGCCCCGGCGCCGCTGTCAGTGGTCGCCCGTAGGGTCGTGGACGGGGGAAAGGGGCGGACCGTGAAGCAGCTCCGCATCATGGCCGGGGACGCGACCGGCCCGCAGGCCAAGGGCCCGAAGATCATCGGGCACGTCTGCAACGACATCGGCGGCTGGGGCAAGGGCTTCGTGCTGGCGCTCTCGAAGCGCTGGCCCGAGCCCGAGAAGGAGTTCCGGGCCTGGCACCGGCGCCGCAGCGGCAACGACTTCGGGCTCGGCGCGGTCCAGCTGGTCCAGGTGCGGCCGGACACCTGGGTGGCCAACATGGTCGCCCAGCGCGGCATACGCACGGGCAGCGGCGGCCCGCCGATCCGCTACGACGCGCTGGAGCGCTGCCTGGCGGCACTCGGCGGGCACGCGCTCGCGCTGGAGGCCTCGGTCCACATGCCCCGCATCGGCTGCGGCCTGGCCGGCGGGAAGTGGTCCCGCGTCGAACCGCTGGTCACCGGGGCCCTGTGCGCCCGGGACGTGGCCGTGACCGTCTACGACCACGCCTGAGCGCGGGGCGGGGGCGGGGGCGCCGCCGGGGGCTACGGGGTGATGATCACCAGGGGGATCTCGCGGGGCGAGGCGGCCGCCTGGTAGTCGTCGAAGAGGGGCCACAGGGCCGTCATCGCCGGCCAGTAGACCTCGCGCTCCGCCGGGCAGGCCGTGCGGGCCGTGGCCCGGAAGACGGCCGCACCGACCTGGAGGCGGACCTCCGGGTGGGCGGTCAGATGCCGGTACCAGGCCGGGTGCTCCGCGGCGCCCCAGTGGGCCGCGAGCACGACGTGGCGGCCCGCGTCCTCGACGTAGATCAGCGGCGTCCGGGAGGTCCGGCCCGTGACGCGGTCGAACGTGGTGAGCAGGAGCGTGGGGACCCCGTGCCAGAGGTGGCCGTCGAGTCCGCCGGTGGTCACGTAGTCCTGTACGTGCTCGCGTTCGCGGCTCGGGCGGGGGTCGGTGGGGTGGTCCCAGTCGATGGTGATCGTCTGCATGGCGGTGCCTCCGGAATCAGACCCCCCGCGCGGCTTAACGATCCTTCACCGATTCTGGATGCGGTCGCCCCGGAGCGCGCGCTCGGTGCCCCACGCCGCCGCGGCCGGGTCTCCCGCCGCCACCGGGAGCGCCGCGCAGCGGCACGCGTGCGGCCCTGGTCCGGGGACCTGCCCCCGGGCCGGGGCCGCCAGCAGCTTCCGTGCCGTGCCACCGCTCCCGCTAGGGCAGGTAGCGCTCGATGACCTGCGGGCCTTCCTTCTCGATCAGCTGGCGCGCCTTTTCGAGCCGCTCCGGAGTCGGCTCCATCCCTTGCACCATCACGAGGTCCTCAGGGTCGTACGGCCGCTCCCCGCCGCTGAAGAGCTTGGCCGGCCGATTGGGCTGCTGGCCCGATTCACTGTCCATCGGGATACCTCCTCGGAAACGCGGTGTCCCCCCCGGTTCCCTCATCCTCCGGCGGCGGCGCCATGAACGCACCTCGGACTCGCAGCCTCCCCCCATGGAGAAGATCGCCTTCCGCCTGGACACCCCCTAAGCAAGGGCGATGGCCGCCAGTGCCGTCACGGCGACTATGGCCGCGCAGATGCTCAGGTTCACCGCCCTGTGCTCCCAGAACACCGCGACGAACTCGCGGAGGGTGGCGCTCGGCCAGAAGTACGTGGCGGTCGGGGAGCCGAGCACCTGGCCGTTGACACCGGCCGCGCGGGCCGTCATCGCGGCCCGGAACGCGTGGAAGTTGTTGGTGACGACCACACACCGGTAGCCGGGGTCCGCGTCGGCCATGATCGTGCGGCTGAAGGCGAGGTTCTCCCTCGTCGTGGCCGAGCGGTCCTCCAGCCGTATCCGCTCCTCCGGGACGCCCCGCGCGATCAGCCAGTCGGCCATCGCCCGCGCCTCCGAGAGCTTCTCGTCCGACCCCTGCCCGCCCGAGACCAGCAGCAGCGGAGTCCGGCCGCCGCGGGCCACCTGGGCGGCGTGGATCTGCCGGCCCTTCTCCAGCCGGGAGGCGAGCAGCGGGGACACCCGCTCGCCGCAGATGAGCCCGGAGCCCAGCATGACCACGTAGTCGACGTCGCCGCGCACCGTGATCCGCCCGTACAGGAAGGCGTACGCGAGGAAGCAGAGGAAGATGAAGGAGACGTAGCCGACGAGCATGATCAGGCCCGCCACCATCGTGTCCACGACCCGGGAGCCCCGGCCCGCCACCCCGAAGACCAGCGCGATCAGCGCGAAGATGCCCAGCCCCGCCGCCATGGACAGCAGGTTGGTCGGCCTGCGGCCCTCCTTGCGGACCATCGTCAGACCGTTGCGGATCAGGTAGCCGCCGAGGACGAGCGTGCCGACCGTCGGCACGACCAGCACCAGCAGCACCGCGATCGCGTCCAGTGGTGACGGCAGTTCAGGTATCTGGAACAGCAGGCCGATCGACCCGCATATGAGGGTGAGGCCCAGGAGGACCGCGTTCCGGAAGCGCCGGCGGTCCTCCCGCACACTCACGCAGAAGAGGACGAAGAAGAGCGCGGCGGGGACAAAGGCGAGCATGCCGCCCATCGTAGGCGGACCCGGCGGGCCTCCGGCGGGCCCCCGACCCGCTCCGACGGCCCCTCAACGGCCCTTGCACGGCGTCCTGCGGACCGACCGCCCCGCCAGGACGTCCGTCCTGCGCCCGTCCCGCATCACGAACCGGCCGTCGATCAGCACGTGCGGGATGCCGGCCGGCAGCACCCGCGGGTTCTCGTACGTCGACCCGGCCGCGACCGTCTCCGGATCGAAGAGCACGAGATCGGCCCGGTACCCGGCACGCACCAACCCCCGGTCGGGCAGGCGCAGTCGGGCCGCCGGACGGCCCGCCAGATGGGCCACGCACTCCTCCAGCGAGAGCACGCCGAGCTCGCGCACGTAGTGGCCCAGGTAGTGCGGGAAGGTCCCGTACGCCCGCGGATGCGGCTTCGCGCCCTGGAGGATGCCGTCGGAACCGCCGGTGTGGACCCGGTGGCGCATGATCGCCCGGACGTTCTCCTCGTGCCCGACGTGCTGGAGGACCGTCGGCCCCAGCCGGTCCGCCAGCAGCAGCCGCCGGGCGCTCTCCCAGTCCCGCAGGCGCGTGCCCACGTACGCCCCGTGCGCCGGGTCCGCCGTCCCCGCGATCTCGATCGTCGCCCAGTCGACCGGAACGCCGTGGCAGCCGTCCGCCCCGGTCACCTCCAGCGCGTACCGGATCCGCTCGGCCTCGGCGTCGTCGCGCAGCCGGGCGAGCACGGCCTCGGGCCCGCCCTCGTTCGCCCAACCGGGCAGCAGCGCCACGAGGGTGGTGCAGCCGGGCGTGTACGGGTACGAGTCGAGGCTGATGTCGGCCCCGGCGGCGAGGGCCTCGTCGAGGAGGGCGAGCAGCTCGCCCGCCCGGCCCTCGTTCTCCGCGAAGTTCATGGTGGCGTGCGCGAGGTGCAGCGCGCAGCCGGCCTCCCGGGCCAGAGCGACCATCTCGGCGTACGCGCCGAGCGCGCCGCGCCCGTACGAGCGGTGGTGCGGGCAGTAGTAGCCGCCGTACGAGGCCACCACCCGGCACAGCTCCGCCAGTTCGGCGCCCGACGCGTACATGCCGGGGGTGTAGGTGAGCCCCGAGGACATGCCGACCGCGCCCTGTGCGAGGCCCTCGGCGACGAGCGTCCGCATCCGGTCGAGCTCGGCGGGGGTCGCGGGGCGGTCGCCCCAGCCGAGGGCGTACGCGCGGACGGTGCCCTGCGGGACGAGGTACGCGGCGTTGACGGCGATGCCGGTGCGGTCGAGCCGGTCCAGGTACCCGCCCACGTCCCGCCAGTCGAACTCGACGTCCTCGCCCGCCCCGTTCCAGCCGGTGATGGCCACCCGCACCTCGGCGAGGGTGCGGTCGTCGACGGGCGCGTACGAGAGCCCGTCCTGGCCGAGGACTTCGAGGGTCACGCCCTGCGCGGCCTTGGCGCTGTGGTCCGGGTCGCGGAGCAGGGCGAGGTCGCTGTGCGCGTGCATGTCGACGAAGCCGGGGGCCAGGGCGAGCCCGTGCGCGTCGACGGTGCGGCGGCCGCCGGAGCGGATCCGGCCGATCTCGGCGATCCGGCCCTCGTGCACACCCACGTCGGCGGTGTACGAGGGCCCGCCCGTGCCGTCGACGACGCGGGCCCCGCGGATGACCAGGTCCACCGGCGCGGCTCCGCTAGAAGAAGGTGCGGACGTACTCGGTGACCGTGCCGTCGGCCTCGACGACCGGGATCAGCGGCCACTTCTCGAAGATCGTGCAGGGGTGGGACATGCCGAGCGCCACCCAGTCCCCGACGTTCACGTCGTCCGCGGATTCGGTCTCCAGCCAGGCGTGCTGGTCGGACAGTTTGACCACGCGGACCCCGGCGGCCGGGCGCTCCTCGCCGGTCAGCGCGTCGCGCACCAGCTCGGCCTCGGGCAGGCCGAGGTCGTAGGCGATGTCGCGCTTGCCGGCGTTGACGAAGGCCTGCGTGGGGGAGGGGCGGGAGACGACCTGGGTCCAGAGCCGGAAGGCGGGGCGCAGGCCGCCCTCCTCCGGGACCCGGTTGAAGGGGGTCAGGCGGGTGTACCAGCCGTGGTCGTGCGAGACGTACGCGCCGGAGCGCAGGAGCTTCAGCACCGGCCGCGAGAGCTCCGGGAGTTCGGCGAACACGTCGGCGACGGCGTCGAACCAGGCGGAGCCGCCGGCGCTGACGACGATCTCGTCGAGGTCGGCGGCGAACCGCCCGGCCCGGTCGAACTCGACGGCCAGCGCCGTGAGCCGGCGCAGGTACGCGTGGACGGATTCCGGGTCGGCGCCGGGGACCTCGGCCTCGTACCCGGCGATGCCGACGAGGCGCAGGCCGGCGGCCCCGGCCACGGCGTCGGCGACGGCCCGGCAGTCCTCGTCGGTCCGCGCGCCGGTACGGGCACCCTCGCCGGCCCCGAGCTCGACGACGACGTCGACGACCTGGGGCTGCCCGCGCAGGGCCCGGTCCATGAGCTCGACCCCGCGGACGGAGTCGACGTAGCAGACGAAGCGGAAGCCGGGGTCGGCGGCGAGCTCGGCGGCCACCCAGCGCAGCGCCGCCGGGTCGACGAGCTCGTTGGCGAGGAAGATCCGCTGGATGCCGAAGGCGCGGTAGACGCGGGCCTGGTGGGGGACGGCGGCGGTGATGCCCCAGGCGCCGTGGTCGAGCTGGCGGCGGAAGAGCTGTGGTGCCATGCAGGTCTTGCCGTGCGGGGCGAAGGCCAGGCCGTGGCGGGCGGCGTACGTGCCGAGGGCGGTGAGGTTGTGCTCCAGCGCTTCGGCGTCGAGCGTGAGCACGGGGGTGGTGAACCCGCCGGAGTAGAGGTCCCGCTTCTCGGCGGCCAGCTGCCCGACGGTGAGTCCCGCCCGCTCGGCGTCGGGCGGCAGCCCCTTGAACCGGTGGTCGACCGGTTCGTCGGCGAGCCGTCGGACTGCGTCGCTGCCCATGCGGATTCCTCCTCGCGTTGCATCTGCTGCAACGTGCATTGCGTGTTGTGCCGCTTGCTGTCTAGCATCCTGCGTACGAGGGGTCAACGCCCGGCCGCGTGTACGGGTTCCGCCGGGCCCCGCGCAGCGGGCGGCGGCGGGGCGAAGGGAGACGGCGTGAGCCAGTCGGTGGAGCGGGCGCTGCGGATCCTGCCGCTGCTCGCCAAGGGCCCGGCAGGGCTCGGCGAAGTGGCCGAGGAGCTCGGCGTCCACAAGAGCACCGCCCTGCGCCTGCTGCGCACCCTGCACGAGCACGGCTTCGTCTACCGCCAGCCCGACGGCCGCCACCGCCTCGGCGCCCAGCTCTTCGCGCTCGCCGCCGAGGCCGTGGAGAACCTCGACGTCCGCACCGTCGCCCACCCCCACCTCGTCGAGCTCAACCGGCTCACCGGCCACACCGTGCACCTCGCGCTCCACCAGGACGACGAGGTCGTCTACATCGACAAGGTCGAGAGCCGCTACCCCGTCCGCATGTACTCCCGCATCGGCCGGCCCGTCCCCCTCACCGTCGCCGCCGTCGCGAAGCTGCTGCTCGCCGACCTCCCCGAGGCCGAGCGGCGCAGCCTCGCCGAGCGCATCGACTACCCCCGCTACACCGCCCGCTCCACCCCCGACGCGCAGTCCTTCCTGCGCGAGCTGGCCCTCGTACGGGAACAGGGCTGGGCCACCGACCTCGGCGGGCACGAGGAGTCCGTCAACTGCCTGGGCGCGCCCGTGCGCGGGCCCGGCGGGCGGGCCGTCGCCGCGCTGTCCGTCTCCGCGCCCACCGTGGTCGTCACCGCCGGGGAGCTGCTCGAACTGCTGCCCCTGGTCCAGCGCACCGCCGACACCATCAGCCGGGAGTACTCCGGCTCCCCGCACGCCCCACACGACGACGAGGACACCCCGTGACCGAGAAGACCGCCATCACCCCCGACACCCACACCACCCCGCCGGCCCGCTTCTCGCACGGCGTGCGCAAGGGGAACATCCTCCAGGTCGCCGGCCAGGTCGGCTTCCTCCCGCACGTGGAGGGCCGGGCGCCGACCCCCGCCGGGCCGACCCTGCGCGAGCAGACCCTCCAGACGCTGGAGAACGTCCGCTCGGTACTGGAGGCCGGCGGCGCGGGCTGGGACGACGTGATGATGATCCGCGTCTACCTGACCGACACGGACCACTTCGCCGAGATGAACGCCCTCTACAACGCCTACTTCGAGGAGCAGGGCCTGAAGGAGGCCCCGGCCGCCCGCACCACGGTCTACGTGGGCCTCCCCGCCGGCCTGCTCATCGAGATCGACGCCCTCGCCGTCCTCGGCTGACCGGGCTTCAGAAAGGCCAGTTGACGCCCACCCACACCCCGCCCGCGGAGACGAGTGCGGACCGCAGCCAACCGATCAGCCGGGCCGGCCGCCGTTCCAGGCTCATCTCGAAGTCGCCGACGCGCAGATCGAGGTACGGGCGGCGCGGGCGTGTGGACGCGGTCATGGCGGAGCTCCTCGTCGTCACGGCCTGCGCCCTGTGCGGAAGCCGGTGGAACCAGTCGGCCACGACCGTGCGCCCGCCGCGGTGTTCCGGGACGCCCGAAGGCCGTCCGGGACACCGCGCCGCATCCCGGACGGCCGTCTCGTCCCGGACGGGGGACGGGCCGCCCCACCTCCGGGAACATTGCTTGCCATGACGGACTCATGGCTCCAATTCCGCCTGGATCTGGCGGAATTGAAGGACGCGGGCGGCATGAACTACCGGGCGATCGAGGACGCGGGCAGGGCTGCGGACGCCGCTCTGCCCAGGTCGACGTGCTGCTCGCCCATGCGGCGCACGACGACCCGGCAGCCGCCCCCTGGCGGGACAGGGCGTCGTGGCAGCGCCGCTGGGAGGAACTGGAGGACGACCGCAGCCCGACACCCGCGGTGGCCGAGGCCTCGGCTGGGACGGTGCGGCCGAGAAGCTGCGGCTCGGCGCCGACACCGAGGCCGAGTGGCTGAGCGGACCCCGCCTCCTGCGCATCGCGTCCTCCATCGCCGACCTTGAAGCACTCGACCTGCATCGTCGGGCCCATGACCTCGCCCGGGACCTCCTGCACTGCGCTGAGGGGACGCTCCGCCCGCAGGCCCCGGGCCTCCTGGCCGCCCGGCACGTGGCCGCCTACCGGACGGGGCAGACCGGGGACGTACGCGAGGCGCGCAGGCTCACGAGCACGCTCCTGGACGACTGCCGCGACGCCCTCGGGACTGATCACCCGCTCACCCGTACGGCCCTGCTCCGGCTGGCCGCCTGGACCACCGGAAGCGGGGAGCCGGCGCAGGGGCGCAGGCTCTACCGGGAGCTCGTCCTGGCCGGCCCCAGGGACCGGATCACCCTGCTCGCCCGGCTGGGCAGGGCCCACGCCGACCTTCTGGCGGGGGAGGCCGAAGAAGCCGTCGACCGGCTGGGGCACCTGCTGCCCGACCTCAGGGCGGAGCATGCCGGACACCACCCCGTGGTGCTGGCCGCCCGGATCCACGAGGCCCAGGCGCACCGGGCCGGGGGACGGACGGCGTAGACGACCCGGAGGCGGGCGGGCGGCTGTTCGAGGAGGTGCTGCAGGCCCAGACGCGCATGCTCGGCGCGGAACACCCTGACACGCTGCTCACCCGGATGAACGTCGCTCTCACCGTGCTGGCCCGACGGGGCGAGGTGGTCGCCAGGCCGCTCTTCGAACAGGTCCTCCGTGCCCGCGAGCGGGTGCTGGGGCCCGGGCACCCCGACGCCGAGCACACCCGTCACCTCCTCGGACAGGGCGTCGGCGGCACGACAAGGGGCGCCCCCCGGCGGCGGGGCGCCCCTGCGGTGCCGTCGGTTCACAACCCGTGGATCACGTGCAGTACTGCGCCTGCTTCCCGATCGAGCGGTACATGCAGTCCGCGTTCTCCAGCAGTTGCAGCACGGCGTCACGGTTGCGCGCCGTCTCACGCTCGATCACCTCGTCCGGCGGGTAGAAGCCGCCCCCGCTGCCGGACTCGGACGGGTACATCTCGAAGGTGTACGTGAAGATCTTCTGGTTGCCCCACAGCCAGTCGTCGATCGTCCCGTCCGTGATGTACAGGTCGCTCGACTGCTCCGGCGTGTAGCCGTTGCTGCGGGCCATGCTCGTGCCGATGGTCTTGTAGACGGCGAGGTCGTCCGCCGTCATGCCCGGCGCGGTGTCGTTGTACGTCCACCCGAAGGGCCACAGCACCAGCTGGCTGTACGTGTGGAAGTCGATCGAGGCGGTGATCTGCTGCTTGCCGCCGATCACGCGGCTGCGCACGAAGTCCGCGACCACCTTCACCTCGGGGGCCGACTCGCCGGCCGCCCCGCGGTAGGTCTCGGAGCTCTTGCTGCTGCTGGAGCCGCCGCAGCAGCCCCACTTGTAGTCCCAGTTGCGGTTCAGGTCGGTGCCGACGTACGAGGATCCGGCGTTCGGCTGCCGGTTCTTGCGCCAGGAGCGGTACGAGCCGGTCGCGATGTCGTACTCGCCGCCGTCCGGGTTGAGGTCCGGCACGATCCAGATCTCGCGGCCGTTGACCATGTCGGTGATCCGCGAGTCGGTGCCGTACTTGGAGCCGAACTCCTTGAGCAGGTAGAGCGCCATCTCGACGGTGAGGTGCTCGCGGGCGTGCTGGTGGTGCGTGAAGAGCACCTCGGGCTCGTTCTCGTCGGTCGCGACGTTGTCGCTGATCTTGATGGCGACGATGTCCCGGCCCTGGTACGACTTCCCGATCACCTTCTTGCTCATGATCGAGGGGTACTGGGCGATGCGCTGGTCGATCTCCGTGTTGGCCTCGGCGTAGTTGTGGTACATCGAGTCCTTGGACGGGAAGTCCATCGGGCTCGCCGCGACACCGCGCTCCGAGCGGTCCGGCGGCCCGGGCAGGGCGGTCAGCTTGTAGCCGAGCGCCCGCAGTTCCTTGGCCTGCTGCGGGTCAGCGCTGACGACGACCGAGCGGGCGTCGACCTCGTCGATCGAGACGCCCGTACGGAGCAGGGCCGTTCGCTCGGCGGCGGTGGCCGGGCCCTTGACCTCGTACTGGACGATCGCCTCGTCCTGGGTGGCCGTCGAAGGGGTGGGCGGCGGGGCCGCCGTCGCGCTCATGCCGTAGGCGGGCGCGCCGAGCGCGAGAGCGAGCAGGGCCGCCGTGACGGCGGCCCTGCGTCGTGTGTGGAGCCGCATGCGTTCTCCTGGGTGGGGAGTGTGGGGTAGCCGTGCGGACGCGCACAGCGTGCTCTTCTGGCATGTCCCGGTCAAGAACTCCATTCCGGCCAGATCCGCCGGTCGGCCACCCGCCGGGACGGCCACCCCCACACGTACCGCCTAGGGCAGGGCGTGAACCTTCGGACCCACCGAGTTGGACCAAGCGCTACCCGCCTTGGCGTCCCAGTTGGTCGACCAGGTCATCGCGCCGCGCAGCCCCGGGTAGGTCCTCGACGGCTTGAACGATCCGCAGTTCGTGCCCCTGGCCAGGCAGTCCACGGCGTTGTTCACGATGGTCGGGGAGACGTACCCGCTGCCCGCGCCGGACGGCGAGGCCGGTACGCCAATGCCCACCTGCGAGGGGTCGAGCCCGCCCTCCAGCTGGATGCAGGCCAGCGCGGTGAGGAAGTCCACCGAGCCCTGCGAGTAGACCTTGCCGTCGCAGCCGTTCATCGAGCCGCTGTTGTAGTACTGCATGTTGACGACGGTCAGGATGTCCTTGATGTTCAGCGCCGTCTTGAAGTAGCCGCCCGCCGTCGACTGCATGTCGATGGTCTGCGGGGCCATCGTGATGACGAGCGAGGGGCCGGCCTTGGCGGACAGGGAGCGCAGCGCCTGCGTCATGTAGGTCGGGTTGAGGCCGTTCTCCAGGTCGATGTCGATCCCGCTGAAGCCGTACTCCTGCATCAGCGCGTACGCGGAGTTCGCCAGGTTGTTCGCGGAGGTCGAGTCCCCCACCGAGATGGTGCCCTTCTCGCCGCCGACGGAGAGGATGACGGACTTGCCGGCCGCCTTCTTCGCCGCGATGTCGGCCTTGAACTGGGCGACGGTGTAGCCGCCGAGGCCCGCCGAGTCCAGGTTGAAGGCGATGGCCCCGGGCGTGGTCGTGGCGTCGGCGAAGGAGACCGCGATGATGTCGTACTGGGACGAGACGTCGGAGATCTTCTGGACGGTCGCGCCGTTGTTGAAGTTCTGCCAGTAGCCGGTCAGCGCGTGCTGGGGGACCGAGGGGTTCGGGTTCGGGTTGCCGCCGCCGGTCGTCGTACCGGTCACCGCCGCCGACTTCGGGCCCTCGCCCGCCGCGTTGTACGCGCTCACCTGGAAGGAGTACGAGGTGGCGGCGGCCAGCCCGGTGATCTGGGCGGGCGAGCCGGACACGGTCTTGACGCGGACTCCGTCCTGATAGACGTAGTAGCCGCTCGCCCCGCTGACCGCGTTCCACGAAAGGGTGAGCCCGCTCGCGCTCTGGCCGGAAACGGCGGTCCCGCCCGGGGCGCCGGGGACGGACGGGCCGGGGTCGGTGCCGCCGCCCCCGTCCGGGCCGAAGACGCTGAAGTCGTCGACGACGTAGGCGGGCTGCCCGTACCAGCCGTGCGTCCACACCGTGACCTGCGTGGTGCTCGCGCCCGTGGTGAAGGTGGTGGAGAGCTGCTGCCAGCCGCCGCCCGAGCCGGGGGTCCAGGTGGACACGTCCTGCGTGCCGGTCCCGGTCACGCCGAGGTACACGTACGAGCCCTGCACCTGCTCGCTGAGCGTGTACGTCGAGTTCGGCTTGACCGTGACGGTCTGACTGCACTGCGCGCTGTCCTGGCCCGCCGGGGTTCCCTTGAGGGCGGCGGCCCCGGCGTGCACGGGCGAGGAGACGACGGCCCCGCTCCCCGAGGTGCACGTCCAGCCGGCGAGGCCGGACTCGAAGCCTCCGTTGCGGACGACGTTGACGTCGGCGGCCTGCGCGGTGCCGGCGGCGAGGGCGGTCAGGCCGCCTGCGGTCAGGGTGGCGGCGCCCAGCAGGGCGAGCGAGCGTATGCGGTTCACGTGGTCTCCGTGGGGGGAGAAGGGGATGTGAAGGGGGAGGTGGAACTGGTGAACGAACGCACCCGGGGTCATGGGTGGGGGAAGCCCCGTCGGCGCGTCGCCGCGTGGGGCCAGAGTTGGTCCAGACCAATCCCCCTGTCAAGACTCTTTGCAATGTGGCTTGAATTGATTGGGCGTCCGATCCCGGATGTCCGGGTTTCCCGCCACCTGTGACCGGGCCTGCCGGTACGGGAATTACCAAGGCCCTGCCCTGCCAGGGACGACGCGGATATGGTGCTGGGGCAAGGGGGAAGGGCGCCGATCGTTTGCGGTCGCGCAGGGGTGCGCGTACGCGACGGCGGCGCCGACGTATGGGGCGTACGGGGTGAACAGGGGGATTCGCGTGCCGACCGCCATTGCCGTCACCAGCGCCGATCTGGTGCTGCCGGCCCCCGACCGGCACACACCGCCGGCCGTCGTCCTGCACCCGCCCGGAGAGCTCGACCTCGCGGGCGCCCTCGCCGAGACGAGCGCCCTGCTGGAGCGCCACGGCCACCTCGTGGCCTTCGTACCGCCCTGGCTGCCGACCGCGACCGTCCGGCGGCTGCACACCGTGCGGGCCATCCTGGAGACCGACCGGATCGCCCTCCTCGACATCGATCTGCCCCCGCTGGCCACGGCCCTGCTGGTACGTCAGCTGCGCCAGCTCAGCGTCTGCGACTTCAGCCCCGGAGTCATCGCCTCCGCCGCCCGGCTGCTGTCCCACTACATCCACGCCGGGGCCCTGCTGGGCTCGGTCGCCAAACTGGACCGGGTCCCGGTCAGCCTCAAGGCGCACGCCCGCTCGTGGTCGCCGAGCGCGCAGTTCGCCGTACTGGCCCACCCGACCCCGCACCTGGCCAAGCTGACCGGCTCCGGCGGGGGCGGGGCGCACGCCGGAGGAACCGCCCTGCCGCCCGGCCCCGCGTACGCCACCCACCTGACCTTCGCGCGCGGCCAGCTCGCCTCCGACTGGGTGGCCGCCGAACTCGCCCCCGCCTGGCGGGTCCAGGGCGTGATGGAGAACCCGCTCCCGGCCGACTCGCCCGTCTGGTGGGCCACGGCGAAGCTGGTCGAGTTCGCCGCCGCCATCCCGGACCCGTCCGTGCTCTACCAGCTGGTCGCCTCCGTCCGCCGCGAGGAGTGCCACTGGTGCGGCCTCGAACTCATCGGCGACCGCTGCGCCTTCTGCTCCGCCCCCCTGGCCGCCCCGCCGCCGGCCGGGACCGGGGACGGGACACCGCCGCCGGCCTTCTCCGGCGCGCCCAGACCAAGACACTGACCGGCTGAACGATCGAAGAACGGCGAGGTAGTACGGCCCATGAACTCACGCCAGCGCCGCGGCGTCATCCTGCTGCTCCTGTCGGTCCTTTGCGCCCTCGCGGCGTTCGGCGGGGTCCTCGTGGTGATCGGAGACGTCAATTCCAAGGTCGGGGCCGAGGTCACCGCCTACCGCGCCAAGGGCGACATCCCGCCGTACAGCCCGCTGTCGGCGGGCCAGTTCGAGGAGGTCTCCATCCCCAAGCGCTGGCTGTCCGAGACCGCCGTCACCGACCTCGGCCGGCTCAAGGACAAGATCGCGCTCACCACCCTGCGCAAGGGCTCGCTGCTCCAGTCGGACATGTTCGTCGACACGCCGAAGCTCCAGCCCGGGGAGCAGGAGATCGCCATCATGATCGACGCGGCGACGGGCGTGGCCGGCAAGATCTACTCCGGGGCCAAGGTCAACATCATCGCCACCTTCAAGGGCGCCAAGGACACCGAGCCCTCCCGCTCGGTGATCATCGTGGCCAACGCCCGCGTCCTGAACGTCGGCAGGCTCACCGCCCTCGACAAGGACAGCGACAAGAAGGGCCCCGCCGAGGCGGTCCCGATCACCTTCGCCCTGAACACCAAGGACACCCAGCGCGTCGCGTACGCCGAGTCCTTCGCGGAGCACGTACGCCTGGCCCTGGTGGCCCCCGGCACCGACTCCGCGCCCGGCCCGGGCGACCGTACGTACACCCTCGACGGGGACAAGTGAGGCCCGGATGACCACCCGAATCCTCCCCGCGGCCGGCGACCCGGACGCCGCCCGCCACATCTCCACCCTCCTCAGCCAGCTCCCGGCCGCCGAGCCGGGCGTCCCGGTCCCCGACTCCACCAGCCTGCTCGACACCCTGGGGCGGCTGGCCGCCGAATCCATCGACGAACTGCCCGAGGTCGTCCTCGTCCACGAACGGATCGGCCCGGTGCCCGCGCTCGACCTCATCCGCGAGGTCGCGCTCCGCTTCCCGGCGGTGGGCGTGGTGCTGGTCTCCTCGGACGCCGGACCGGCGGTGTTCTCCGCCGCCATGGACTCGGGCGCGCGGGGCGTGATCGGGCTGCCGCTCGCGTACGAGGAACTCGCCGCCCGCGTCCAGGCCGCCGCCCAGTGGTCCGTCGGCGTACGCCGCCACCTGGGCCGGGGAGCCGACGTGTTCACCGGGCCCGGCGGCACGGTGGTCACGGTCACCGGGGCCAAGGGCGGCGTCGGCACCACCTTCACCGCCGTGCAGTTCGCGCTGGCCGCGGCCGCCTCGGGACGGCGTACGGCCCTGGTCGACATGGACCTCCAGGCCGGCGACGTCGGCTCGTACCTCGACGTGCAGTTCCGGCGCTCGATCGCCGACCTCGCCGGGATCCACGACATCTCCCCGCGCGTGCTCCAGGACGCGGTGTACGAGGACCGGACGGGGCTGGCGCTGCTGCTGGCCCCGGCGGAGGGCGAGCGGGGCGAGGAGGTCGACGAACGCGCCGCCCGGCACATCGTCGGCGCCCTGCGCAGCCGGTACGAGCTCGTCGTCATCGACTGCGGCACCCAGGTGACCGGCGCGAACGCGGCGGCGGTGGAGATGGCGGACGTGGCGGTCCTGGTCACGACGCCCGACGTGGTCTGCGTGCGGGCGGCCAAGCGGCTGGTCCGGATGTGGGAGCGGCTCCAGGTCCGCAAGGCGGAGGACACCGCGATGGTGGTCAACCGCTGGAGCAAGCACACGGAGATCCAGCCCTCGCTGATCGAGAAGATCACGAAGACCCGGGCCACCCGGACCCCGGTGCCGGCCGCCTTCAAGGAGCTCCAGGCGGTGGTGGACGCGGGCCGGGTGCAGGACCTCGACAACCGCTCCAGCGTGAAGCAGGCGCTGTGGACGCTGGCGGGCGAACTCGGCCTGCTTTCGCCGCCGTCCGCGGCGGAGCCGGAAGCCGCCGCCGCGGGGACCCCGGGCGCGGCCCTCGCCGTACGGGCCGCGGGCCCGGTGGCGCGGCTGCGCCGTGGCCGGGAGGGCTGACGGATGCCCGCGCGCAGACCCGTCAGGTGTGCCCGGGGCGATCGCGGCCAGGTGGCGGTCGAGTTCGTCGGCATGGTGCCGCTGATCCTGCTGCTCGTGGCGGCGGTGTGGGAGTGCGTACTGATCGGGTACGCGTTCTCCCTGGCGGGCAACGCCGCGGACGAGGCGGCGCGGGTGGGGGCGGTGCACGGCGGCGGGGCGTGTGACGCCGCAGCCCGGCGGCACGTCGGGGGCGCCTGGAACATGGGCGTGGAGTGCGGTGAGGCGGGCGACGTCTACAAGGCGACCGTGAAGCTCAACCTCCCGGTCTTCTTCCCGGGCCTCGACATCGGCATCCCGATCACGGGCGAGGGCGGCTCCGCGAAGGAAGAGGAGGACTGAGGTGAAACGAGACCGGGACCGGGGCCAAGTGGCCCTGGAATACATCGGCTTCATCCCGATCCTGCTGTTCGTCGCCCTGTGCGGGATCCAGCTCGGCTGGGTCGCGTACGTGGAGCAGCAGGCGGACACGGCCGCCCGTACCGCGGCCCGCGTGGAGGCCCGCAAGGGCGAGGGCGGGGAGGCCGCCGGCAAGGCGGCGATCCGGCCGAGCCTCGCCGCGCTCGCTCGGATCGACGTCGCCGCGTCGCGCGACGCCGTCACCGCGACGGCCCGCATCACCGTCAAGTCGATCGTGCCCGGCCTGGACTCCTACACGGCCAAGCGCACGGCCGTCATGCCCAACGACGACCCGAGCGGAGCCCGTCCATGAGCCTGCGTTCCCGGGTCAACACCCCCGACGACCGGCACGGTCCGCGCGAGGACGGCCGGCTGGTCTCCGCGTACCGGGCCAAACTGCTGGAGGAGATCGACCTCGCCGAGATGTCGGCGCTCGCGCCCGCCGAGCGGCGGGCCCGGCTGGAGCGCGTCCTCGGGCACATCATCAGCCGCGAGGGCCCGGTCCTGTCCACCGTCGAGCGGGCGCAGCTGATCCGCCGGGTCGTGGACGAGGCGCTCGGCCTCGGCGTGCTCGAACCGCTCCTCGAAGACGCCTCGATCTCCGAGATCATGGTCAACGGCCCGGACCAGATCTTCGTCGAACGCGCCGGCCGCGTCGAGCAGCTGCCCCTGCGCTTCGCTTCGCACGACCAGCTGATGCAGACCATCGAGCGCATCGTCTCCACCGTCAACCGCCGCGTCGACGAGGCGAATCCGATGGTCGACGCCCGCCTGCCCAGCGGCGAGCGCGTCAACGTGATCATCCCGCCGCTGTCCCTGACCGGTGCCACCCTCACGATCCGCCGCTTCCCGCGGGCCTTCACCCTGCACGAGATGATCGGCCTCGGCTCCCTGGACGAGCAGATGCTCCTGCTGCTGTCCGGCCTGGTCCAGGCGAAGATGAACGTCATCGTGTCGGGCGCCACCGGCACCGGGAAGACCACCCTCCTCAACGCCCTCTCCGGTCTCATCCCGGAGGGCGAGCGGATCATCACCATCGAGGACTCGGCGGAGCTCCAGCTCCAGCAGGCCCACGTCATCCGCCTCGAATCCCGGCCGGCGAACGTGGAGGGCAAGGGCCGGATCACCATCCGCGACCTCGTACGCAACTCCCTGCGCATGCGCCCCGACCGCATCATCGTCGGCGAGGTCCGCGGCGGCGAGACCCTCGACATGCTCCAGGCGATGTCCACCGGCCACGACGGCTCCCTGGCCACCGTCCACGCGAACAGCGCCGAGGACGCGCTCATGCGCTTGCAGACCCTCGCCTCGATGTCCGAGGTGGAGGTCCCCTTCGAGGCCCTCCAGGACCAGATCAACAGCGCGGTGAACGTGGTCGTCCAGCTGACCCGCTTCGGCGACGGCTCGCGCCGCCTCACGGAGATCGCCATCCTCGACTCGCACGGCCGCGAGCCCTTCCGCATCACCACCGTCTGCCGGTTCGCCGCCCAGCCGATGAGCGCCGACGGCCGCGTCCACGGCCACTTCGAGTACTACCCGCTGCCGCGCCGGATCGCGGACCGCCTCTACATGAACAACCAGCCGATCCCACAGGCCTTCGGGGTCGCCCTGTCCGACGACCAGCTCGCCACCCGCATCACCCGGACCGTCCTGTGAACCCACTGATCCTCCTCACCCTCGGCGTCACGCTGCTGGCCTGCGTCCTCGTGGTCGCGGGCGTCCAGGCGTACGCCGCCGGCCGCGCCCAGCGCGCCGCCCTCATCGAACGCCTCGCCGCGGACGGCGCGCCCGAGCAGACGGGCCGCAGGCGCCGCTTCCCCGGGGTGGACCGGCGCCTGCGCCGGACCGCGCTCGGCAAGCGCATCGAGGTGAAGCTGGCCGTGACCGGCCTGGACCTCACCCCCGGCGAGTTCTTCGTCTACGTGCTGCTGTCCGTCGCCGGGGTGTGGCTGGTCGCGGCCAGCTTCCTGGCCCCGTTCTTCGGCCCGGTGGCCGGCCTGATCGGCCTGTGGGCCGCCGACGCCTTCCTCAACTGGCAGCGGGCCCGCCGCAACGAGCGCTTCATCAACCAGCTGCCCGAGCTCGCCCGCATCCTCGCCAACGCCACCCAGGCCGGGCTGGCCCTCCGTACGGCCATCGCCATAGCGGCGGAGGAGCTGGAGGCCCCGGCGGGCGAGGAACTCTCACGCGTCGCCGACCGCCTCGCCGTCGGCCACTCCATCGACGAGGCGCTGGGCGAGATCGCCGAACGGCTGCCCTCGCGGGAACTGGTCGTACTGGTGTCGACGTTGGTGCTGTCCGCGCGGGCGGGCGGAGCGATAGTCGGCAGCCTGCGCAACCTGACCGTGACGCTGGAGCAGCGCAAGGAGACGCGGCGCGAGGTCCGCACCCAGCTCTCCCAGGTGACCGTGACGGCCTACCTGGTGCCGGCCATCGGACTCGGCTCCCTGCTGCTGGTGAACGCGATGATGCCGGGCGCCCTGGACCGGATGACCGGCGCGTTCATCGGCCAGACCGCGGTACTGGTGGCGATCGGGCTCTTCACGCTCGGCTTCGTCCTGATCCGCCGGCTCTCGAAGATCGACGTGTGAGGGGGCGACGGACATGACGGCTCTGCTGCTCGCGCTGCTGCTGGGGGTGTCGGTCCTCGGCGTCTTCCACGGCATCCGCCTCTACCGCGCCGAGGTGAAACTGCCCAGCGACCTCGCACTGGCCCTGGAGGTCGGCGCCACCCGTACGACGGCCGTCGGCTCGGCCGTCGACCGGCTCGGCATCCGCTGGGCGCCGCTCGTGCTGCGCCTGATGGGCCCGAACCGGGTCGCCCGCAAGCGCCGCCAGATCGACCTGGCGGGCAATCCGGCCGGCCTGACCATAGACCGGTACGCGGCGCGCCGCGCGGTGTACGGGTTCCTCGGCGCGCTCGGCGCCTTCTCGATGCTGATCAACGGCCAGCTCGTACCGGCCCTGCTGATGGTCGCGTTCGGCCTGTTCTGGACCGAGGTCGGCCTGTGGTCGGCGATCCGGGTCCGCCGCGACCACATCGAGCGGACGCTGCCGGACTTCCTGGACGTACTCGCCGTCGTGGTGAGCGCGGGGCTCGGCTTCCGCCAGGCGCTGGAGCGGGTGGCCGCCAAGTACGACGGCCCCTGGTCGGACGAGGTCCGGATCACCTTGCAGCAGATGGACATGGGCGTCAGCCGCCGCCAGGCCTTCGACGAGCTGCGCCGGCGCAACGACTCCGAGCAGGTGGCGCAGTTCGTGACCGCGCTGCTCCAGGGGGAGGAGCTGGGCTCGCCGATCGTCGACACGCTGATCGCGATCGCCGAGGACATGCGCCGTACGGACGCCCAGAACGCCCGTCGGCGGGCGGCCCGCGCGGTCCCGAAGGCCACGTTCGCGGTGACCATGTTCATGCTGCCGGGAACGCTGATCCTGCTGGTCTGCGGCTTCGTGTACGGCGCGGACGTCGACTTCGGCGCGCTGCTCGGGGGCGGGTGAACCATGGCGGTCCTCCACATCCCCCTGGCGGGGCTGTCCGTACGCGCAAGGACGGCGGGGGAACCCTCCCCGGCACTCCAGTCCCACGCGCTCCAGGCCCTCTCCCGGCGGGTCTTCGCGTTCCGGATGGTGATGATCGGCCTGGGCGCGCCGCTGGCGCTGGGGCGCACGGCGGCCGGCGGGCCGGCGTACCTCGTGGGCGGGGCGATCCTGCTCACCTTCATGCTCTCGTACGTGCTCTTCCGCGACTGGGAGCGCTTCGGGCCGCTGCTGCTGCGCCACCGGTGGCTGCTGGCCCCGGACCTGGCGTGCTGCGGGCTGCTGCTGGTGACGGCGAGGCCGGCTTCGCCGCTCGGCTTCGCCGTGCTCTGCACACCGCTGCTGGCCGGGCTGGTCCACGGGTGGCGCGGCTCGGCGGTGTACGCGGCCGTGGCGGCGGTGGCCGTGGCCGCCGTGGCCGGCGGCCTGACCCTGCCGGTGCTGTGCCTGCTGGCGGGCGCGGCCGGTGCCTCGCTCCGGGACCTCCTCTTCCGCTTCGGCGCGGCGAGCCAGGCCCTGACGGAGACGCGGGCCCGGCTGGCGGTGGCCGAGGCGGTACGCGCCGAACGGGACGACCTGGCCCGCGAGATGCACGACTCGGTGGCGAAGACCCTGCACGGCCTGGCCCTGGCGGCGGACGCCCTCGCCCGCACCACGGACCCGGCGACCGTCCGCCGCCAGGCTTCCTTCCTCTCCGGCGCGGCCCGCGCGGCGGCGGCGGAATCCCGCGCACTGCTGACGGAGCTGCGAGGCGAGCCCGCAGGGGTCTCTCTGTCGGCCGAACTCCCGGTCCTGGTCGGCGAGGACGCGGAACTCCGCACGACGGGCGTTCTCCCGATGGTGGCTCCGGGGGTGGCGCACCACGTCCTGTCCATCACCGCGGAGGCCCTGGAGAACGCCCGCCGCCACGCGGGAGCCTCGCGCGTGCTGGTCTCGGTGGCGGTGGACGCGAGGGACTTCACCCTGACCGTCGAGGACGACGGCTGCGGCCTCCCGCCGGACGCCCTGCGCCGCGGGGGCCGCTTCGGGCTGCTCGGCATGACGGAACGCGCGGCGGCCATCGGCGCCCGCCTCCGGATCGAAGCCCGGCCGTCCGGCCCCGGGACGGTGGTCCGCCTGGACCTCCCGCTCGCGGCCCTGACCCCGGAGGGGAGCCCGTGACCGCGCTGCGCGTCCTGATCGCCGACGACAACCCGGTGGTACGGGCGGGCCTGACGTCCCTCCTGGCGACGGCCGGGGACATGGAGGTCGTGGCCCAGGCTGCGGACGGCCGCGAGGCCCTGAGCCTGACCCGCCGGCACGCCCCGGACGTGATCCTGCTGGACGTGCGCATGCCGGGCGTCGACGGCATCTCGGCCCTGCCGCACCTCGTACAGCTGGCGCCCGTACTGATGCTGACGTACAGCCAGGAGTCGGAGGTCGTCCGAGAAGCGCTCCTCCTGGGCGCGGGCGGCTACCTGGTCCACGGCGAATTCACGCCGGAAGACCTGGTCCGCGCGGTCCGCGACGTCCGCGAGGGCCGGGCCCATTTCACGCCGACGGCGGCGAGCGCACTCCTCGCGGAGCTCCGGACCTCTTCGCAACCGCAACGAACTGTGGCACGCTCTCCTGAGCGACTGCACAACTCGGTTCTGTTCGGCCTGAGTTCGAGGGAGGTGGAGATCATGGATCTCATCGCGTCCGGGATGAGCAACCAGCAGATCGCGGCCACCTGCTTCATCAGCGAGAAGACGGTGAAGAACCACATCAACCGCATCTTCGCGAAGCTCCAGAGCACGAGCCGCAGCGAGGCGATAGCGCGTTGGCTGGGAACGGCCCGTCCAGGGGTGAGCGGCCATGGGTAGACGGAGTGCGCAGTGGGTCCGTAATTGGGCCCCGGGACCCTTGGTTATCACCGGTGACTCCCCGTACGGTCCGCAAACCAACAGCGCCACCGGCCCGGGAGGGAACCCCCATGTTGCAGAACACCCTGGCGAGGATGCGGAACCGGTACGAAACCAAGGCCGCCCGGGACCGAGGCCAGACGGCCTTCGAATACCTGGGCATCATCCTGGTGGTAGTAGTGATCATCGGCGCGATCATCGGCACGGGCATCGGTCAGGCCATCACCACCAAAATCACGGGTGCAGTCGCGAGTATCACCGCAGGGAGGTGAGCCGGCGCGGACTGCGGGACGATCGCGGACAGGCATTCCCGATCTACGCGGTCGCGGTGGCGGGCCTGCTCTTCGCCGCTTTGGCCTTCTTTGTTGTGGGTCAGGCAGGCGTCACACGCAGCAACGCGCAAGGAGCTGCCGACGCGGCTGCCCTCGCGGCTGCGCGCGATGCCCGAGATCACCTGGTCCCGGGCCTGGACTTCACGAAGTTCGAGCCCGAGGAGTGGGAGAGGATCCTTCGCGGGGAGCTGCTGGACTCGACCGGTTCCTGCGCGGAAGCGAGCAGCTTCGCGGCCAAGAACGACGCGTCGGCGACCTGCACTCCGCGGTCTCGCGAGTTCGCGGTCGAGGTGACGACCAACGGGACGGTGGGGAAGTCGGTCGTCCCGGGCACCGGCAGCGTGCACGGGCAAGCCAAGGCGACCGCGTCGATCGAGCCGCGCTGCACTCTGGACTCCGCTCCAGAGCCTGTTCCCACTCCGTCCCCGACCGCTACCCAGGGCCCCACTCCGGCACCGACCCCGGCGCAGCCGGTGACGTTCAAGTGCAAGGGCGGAAAGGCCTTGGTGCTGGACCCTCTGAAGCCCGACCCCTGGCGCAAGCTGGCCAGGACCCTGTTTGACGTGCGCTTGGTCGATTGACAGCGAATCAGAGAAGGAAGCGGCATAGATGAGCACTCGGCACTCGGCCAAGGTCCGCGGGGGAGCGGCTGCCGCAGTTGCGGTCCTCTTGGTGATCACGGCGGCGGGTTGCGGTGGGGGAGACGACAACAAGCCCAAGGCACCCCAGGACCCGTCGTCGAAGTCCCAAGGGGACTCTCCCAAGGCACAGGCGCCGAACGGCAGCCCCAAGCCCACGCCGACGGAAGTGCTCGCCACGGTCAACGGTGAAGCCGGCATGACCCTGACCATCAATAGGGCGGCTCGGGACGCTGGTGGATTCCTCACGGTGGAAGGTCAGTTGAAAAACACCGGTACCGCTCCCTACGTCAACACGGCACCTTGGCGCGGCAATGAACTCAACTCCAGCGGAGTTTCGGTTGCGGGCGTCACCTTGGTCGACAAGGCCGGGAAGAAGCGCTACTACGTCCTCCGTGACACGGATGGCAGGTGCTTGTGCACCACTGGACTCGCCATCATTGAAGCCGGGCAATCTGTGCCCTTCTTCGCGCAGTTCCCGGCGCCACCGCCAGCCACCATGGAGGTCGAGATGAGCCTCCCCACCTTCGCCACGGCCACCATCAAAATCTCCGGGTGACCCCATGAATAAACGCCACCGCGTCTCCGCTGCGACAGCCGTCGTCGGTCTCGTCATCGCCGGTGCCCATCTGATGGGTGCGACCAGCGCCTACGCCGACGACGTGAAGCCGTCGGCGCCGCCCGGCACGGAACCCTCCGCCGCCGCGCCGGTGCCGATCGACTCCAACGCGCCCGGTCTGAAGATCCCCCAGGGCGGGACCCTGGCTCCGATCAAGGTGCTGGACATCGCCGAGGTCGTCGAAGACCTCGGCGGTGAGCAGCGGCGGCAGGAGACCAATCAGACCGTCATGATGGCCCTGCAGTCCGAGGTGCTCTTCCCCGAGAACAGCGCCGTCTTCAACGCCCAGGCCGCCGCCCGGATACAGGCCATCGCCAACGAGATCAACACGCAGAAGGCGACCCGCGTCCGGGTCTTCGGGTTCACCGACGACCAGGGCAGCTACGAGCACGGCAAGGAACTCTCCAAGCAGCGCGCCGACGCAGTCCAGGCCGAGCTCGCCAAGACCGTCACCAGCCCCGGCGTCATCTACGACGTACGCGGCTACAGCGAGGACTACCCGATCGCCGACAACGGCACCGAGGAAGGCCGCAAGAAGAACCGCCGGGTCGAGATCACCTTCCCCCGCACCAGCCCCGCCGGCGGCAACTAGGCCGGTCCGCTCCCGGCCCGCATCAGAGCCGACGCCGCCGCGCCCGCGCGGCGGGCCGGTTCCGGGCCGGGGTCCAGGGCCGCCACCACCGTCGCGCCCTCGACCAGGATCAGCAGCTGATCCGCCAGGCCCTGGCGGCCGGGCCCGGCGGCCTCCGCCAGCAGGTCCCGCAGCTCCGCCTTGTGCCGACGTACGACGTCCAGCACGGCGGCGGGGCCGGTACCCAGCTCCCCGTACGCGTTCAGGAACGCACAGCCCCGGAAGTCCGGCTCCGAGAACCAGCGCGCCAGCCACTCGAAGACCGCATCGACCGGATCGGCGGCCTCCGCCACCGCGCCGCGCAGGCTCGCGGTCCAGCGCCGGTCGCGGCGGTCGAGGTAGGCGGTGACCAGGGCTTCCTTGGCCGGGAAGACCTTGTAGAGCCGCTTGAGCGGCACACCGGACTCCGTGCGGATGCGGTCCATGCCGACGGCCTGGATGCCCTCGGCGTAGAACAGCGCCTCCGCCGTGTCCAGCAGCCGGGTCCGGGCCTCTTCGTCGTCCATGAAGGCAGCGTAGCCCAGGATCGCTTGCGCCGAGAACGGTCGTTCTCTAATGTCGAGAACGACCGTTCTCCCACTCTCTCGACCCGAGGTGACCGCCATGGCCGACCCCGCCGCCGTACGCCCGCCCCTGCCGCCCTTCACCGAGGAAACCGCCCGCGCCAAGGTCCAGGCCGCCGAGGACGCCTGGAACAGCCGCGACCCCGAGCGCGTCGCCCTCGCCTACACCGAGGACTCGTTCTGGCGAAACCGCGACCGCTTCCTCAGCGGCCGGGAGGAGATCCGCGAGTTCCTCACCGAGAAGTGGGAGCGCGAGCTCCACTACCGGCTCCGCAAGGAGCTGTGGGCCTACACCGGGAACCGGATCTCCGTCCGCTTCGAGTACGAGTGGCACGACGCCTCCGGCCAGTGGTGGCGCAGCCACGGCAACGAGCAGTGGGAGTTCGACGGCAACGGGCTGATGCGCCGCCGCGAGGCCAGCATCAACGACATCCCGATCACCCCCGAGGACCGCCGCCTCCTCACCTGATCCGGGGCCAGGTGTGCCGCCCCCGGTCCCGCGGTATGTGTCTGCGCGAGCACTCAAACCCCCCGGACACCCCCCGTGAGGAGACTCGGCATGGCGGCACGGGCTCGCGTGAACGGCGTGGACCTCTACTACGAGGTCGTGGGCGAGGGCGAACCCCTGGTCCTCGTCCACGGCTCGTGGGTCGACCACGAGACCTGGCAGCGCGTCGTCCCCCGCCTCGCGCGGTCGTTCCGCGTACTGGTCTACGACCGGCGCGGCCACAGCCGCAGCGAGCGCCCGCCGGGGCAGGGCGGCCGGCGACAGGACGAGGACGACCTCGCGTCCCTCATCGAGATCCTCGGCGCCCCGGCCCATGTGGCCGCGAACTCCTTCGGCGCCTCGACCGCCCTCGGCCTCGCCACCCGCCGCCCCGAGCTGCTGCGCAGCCTGACCGCGCACGAGCCGCCGCTCATGGGCATCGTGGGTGACGAGGACCGGGAGCTCCGCCCGGTGCTCCAGGCCATGGAGACCGCCCTCGACGGCGTCCTCACGGCTCTGCGCGCGGGCGAGGACCGGACGGGCGCGCAGCGGTTCGTGGACGAGGTCGCCATCGGACCGGGCGCCTGGGAGCGGCTGTCGGACCGAGAGCGCGAGACGCTCACCGCGAACGCCCCCACGTTCGCGGACGAACACGGAGACCCGGACTGGGCGCACCTCGACCTCGCCCGCCTCGCCGGTTTCCCGGTCCCCGCGCTGCTGACCTTCGGCAGCGAGAGCCCGCCGTGGTTCCCGGTGATCGTCGGCAAGCTCGCGACTGCGCTCGGCGGCCGGGCGCGGGTGCGGACGCTGGTGGGGGACGGCCACGTCCCCCACCTCACCCACCCCGACCGGTACGCCGACGACCTCACGGCGTTTATCCGGTCCTCGGCGTCGAAGCCGTTCAGTCGGCCAGCAGGTGATCGGCCTTACCGGCCTTGATGTCCCGGATCATTTGCCGGAGCGCGTCGGCCGTGTCGCTGACGTACGCCGCCTCCTGACCCGCCACCGCGATGTAGCTCCGCCCTTCCCCGTCCACCCCGATCCGGTAGCAGCTCGCGCCTTCGCCGCAGAAGGCGTCCTCCCAGATGATGTCGGCCATCGTGTCCCCTCAGAGTTCGCGAGCCAGTTGGCGGATGAAGTCCCGTGAGGGGCCCGGCGGCAGGCTGAGCCCTTCCATCCAGTCCAACTGGGCACGATATTTCGATAGTTGCGCCTCGGTGTACAGGAATTCGGCGCCGTGCGCGCTGTCGATCTGCACGGTATCGAGTTGCGGTACGGGCCCCTCCAGCGGAGAGCCCCGGGAGCCCGGCGGCGGCACTCGAACCTGGGCGACGCTCCCCCGAGCCGGCGCGCTCGGTTACCTCGGCGCCTGACCCCTGCCGATCGGGCGGCCGAACCCGTGACGCCGACCATGAGGTCCCCGCCCGGTTCGAACGCCATCCCGGCGGGTCATCTCCTGGTCGCCCCCCATCCCGTCAGGGCCTGGGTGACCAGGTCGGCCTGGTGGGTGGCGCCTCGGAGGTTGGGGTGGAGGACGGTGCAGGCCTCGCCGGTGGCGGGGACTCTGCGGCAGAGGTCGGAGGGCGGGTCGGTCTGGGTGCCGGAGCCGGTGAGGTCGTCTTTGATGCCGTACATCCACCGCTGGTCCGATGCCGTGCAGACGCCGTGGCCGGTGCTGGAGGCGTACGTGTCCACGTAGACGGCGCCGGCGCGTTGCGCCTGGGTGCGCAGGACGGCGTTGACCCGGCGTTCCAGGGCGTCGAGGAAGGGCATGTCCCCCTTGGTGACGGTGCCGAGCTGGCGCCAGGAGCCGAAGGAGCAGCCGGCGCTGTCGGCGACGACGGCCGGGTAACCGACGACCGCCACCTTGGCGTGGGGTGCCCGGGTCCGGATGTCCTTGAGGGTGGTCGCGAAGTCCGCTTCCAGGGCGGCGAATCTGCCGTCGAGCGAGCTGGTGCCGGAGCCGCGGGTGTAGTGGGTGGAACAGGGGTGGCCGGTCCCGAAGGACGCGATGCCCTGCTCGATGCACCTCGTGACGATGTCGGTGAAGCCGACGGAGTTGCCGCCGATCCCGAGGGTGACGAGGTCCGTGGCGGCGGTGACGGCCTTGATCTGGGCCGGCCGGGGAGCCCAGCCGCCCTGGGGCGGCACGGACGGGGGACCGCTGAACTCGGTCTGTGGCTCCAGGACGCCGGCTCTCACCTCGGCGGCCGAACACGTGACGTCGGTGAGGCGGACGTTGAGACGGCGGGCGGTCTGCTGCGGATAACTGAGGGTGGAGCGTCCGCAGCCGTCATCGGCGGCCCAGGGGCGGACGAAGGCGCCGGCGCTGTACGAGTCGCCGAGCGCGGTGTAGTCGAGGGGAGCGGGGGGTGGTGCGGCCGTGGCGGGGGCTGTGGCCGGGGCTGTGGTCAGGGTCATGAGGGCGAGGGCGCTCACGAGTGCGTACCTGGCGCGGAAGGGCATGGCGGTGTCCTTGGCTCGGGCGCCGTACCGGCCGATCCGGGTGACGCACTTCACTCAAGGCAGCCGAATCGGTTACGGAGAGTAGTGGTCCGGTGGTCAAACCCCCGGATCGGGTGAAGGGTGGCGTCTGGAGGCGCGCCGGTGACATTCGGATGTCGTGATGGGGACATCGGCCGTCCGCCGCCCGCGCCTCCCCGATGATGCGGCGTAGGTCGCAATCGACGTTCGTCCCAGGGGGGACCGTGCGGAGATCCGCTGCGCCGGCCGTCGCCGGCATCCTCGCGTTGACCGCCTGCGGGGGGTCGGGCGGTGAAGGGGACGCCCCCGCCCCGGCGCCGAAGGCCGAGAGCAGCGGTCCCGACCCGTCGGTGCAGAGGGCGGCCGTCGGTGAACCCCTGACGCTCAGAGGTCAGCAGGACGGCGAACGGATGGCCATGACGGTCAAGAACTGGGCCGACCCGGCCACGGGCGCCGGCGAGTACGACAAGCCGAAGGACGGCAAGCGGTGGGTCGCCGCTCAGTTCGAGCTGAGGAACACGGGCAAGGCCTTGTACGACGAGATCCCGAGCGGCGGGGCGGAGGCCATCGACGAGCAGGGCCAGCGGTTCGGGGCGAGGATCGCGGAGGTGACCGCCGGGCCCGCGATGCCGGGGTCGGTGAAGGTGCCGGCCGAGGAGAAGGCGCTGGGGTGGATCGTCTTCGAGGTGCCGGCCGATTCGAAGATCGTCACGGTCCAGTTCGCCCTGGGGTCCGGGTACGCGCATCAGGCCGGGTGGTGGGCCGTCAAGTAACCTCCCTCGCCGGCCCGCAGCCCGCACCCGCAGCCCGCACCCGCGCCGCACGCGCAGCCCCCAGCCCAGGCGTCCGTGCGCCCGTATGTCCGTATGTCCGTATGTCCGTACGTGCGCCCGCGCCTGCCTCACGACGCCTGGTGGGCCTGGGTGATCAGGTCCGTCGCGACCTCCAGGGCCGCCAGCCGGGTCTCCTCCGGGTCGCCCTCCACGTGCTGGAGGAACATCATCCCCGCGTGCAGGGTGAACAGCGCGCTCACGCACCGCACCTGGTCCGTCAGGGGCCCGTCCTCCGTCCGCAACAGCTCCACCAGTGTGAACAGCCGGCGCTTCACCGTCTCGCCGATGCTCAGCTCCCGCATCGTCGCCTGGTTCTCCTGCATGAAGCGGTACAGCGGCGCGCCCGCCGCCATCGCCTCGCTGTAGCGCCGCAGCACCTCGCGCTTCATCTCCAGCGTCCGGGGCTGCTGCTCCGCCCAGTCGATCAGCTCGTCGATCGGCCTGGTCAGGTCCTCGAAGACGCTGATGATGATGTCTTCCTTGGTCTTGAAGTGGTAGTACAGCGCCGCCTTCGTGACCTCAAGCCGCTCCGCGATCTCGCGCAGCGACGTCTTCTCGTACCCCTGCTCGGCGAAGAGTTCCAGTGCGATGTCCTGGATGCGCTGGCGCGTGTTGCCGCGGCGCGCCTGCGGACTGCTGCTGGACATGGCTCTCCCCAAACTACTTACTTGACGCCCGGCTAGTGACGGGTCTACCTTCCCCAGTGTAGTGAACTAGCCGGGCGGCAAGTAAGGGCCCGGAGCGCATGGGTAAACGGGGAGTGACATGGCTGAAAACATAAACGCGGCGGAGATCTCCGAGGGGGTGAAGCCGCGCAGCGTCCGTGTCGTCCTCATGGCTCTCATGATCGCAATGCTTCTCGCCATGCTCGACAATATGATCATCGGCACGGCGATGCCGACGATCGTTGGCGAGCTCGGCGGCCTGGAGCACCTCTCCTGGGTGGTCACCGCGTACACCCTCGCCACCGCCGCCTCCACCCCCATCTGGGGGAAGATCGGCGACATGTACGGACGGAAGGGCTCCTTCCTCACCTCCATCGTGATCTTCCTGATCGGCTCCGCGCTCAGCGGCATGGCCCAGGACATGGCCCAGCTGATCGGCTTCCGCGCCGTCCAGGGCCTCGGTGCCGGCGGTCTGATGGTCGGCGTCATGGCGATCATCGGCGACCTGATCCCGCCCCGTGAGCGCGGCAAGTACCAGGGCATGATGGCCGGCG
This sequence comes from Streptomyces sp. WM6372, assembly GCF_001279655.1. NCBI lineage: Bacteria > Bacillati > Actinomycetota > Actinomycetes > Kitasatosporales > Streptomycetaceae > Streptomyces > Streptomyces sp. WM6372. Next base: position 87,939 of record NZ_LGDB01000171.1, read on the forward strand.
TGATGGCCCTCGCCATGATCGGCGGACCGCTGGTCGGCGGCACCATCACCGACCACCTGGGCTGGCGCTGGTCCTTCTACATCAACCTGCCGCTCGGCGCCGTCGCGCTCGCGATGGTCACCGCCGTCCTGCACCTGCCGAAGAAGGCCGGGGCGCAGCGGCCGAAGATCGACTACCTGGGTGCGGCCCTCCTGACCGTCGCCATCACCTCCACCGTGCTCGTCACGACCTGGGGCGGCACCGAGTACGCCTGGGGCTCCGGCCAGATCATCGGCCTGATCGTCGTCGGCATCCTGTCGATCGCCGCGTTCCTCTTCGCCGAGACCAGGGCCGCCGAGCCGGTCATGCCGCTGCACATCTTCCGCAGCCGCAACTTCACGCTCATGTCGGTCATCGGCTTCCTCGTCGGCTTCGCGATGTTCGGCGGCGTGCTCTACCTCCCGCTCTTCCAGCAGTCGGTCCAGGGCGCCTCCGCCACCAACTCCGGCCTGCTGCTCCTGCCGATGCTGCTCTCGATGATGGTCGTCTCGCTGATCGCGGGCCGGGTCACCACCAGCAGCGGCAAGTACAAGATCTTCCCGATCATCGGCGGCGCGCTCATGGTCGTGGGTCTCTTCCTGCTCGCGCAGATGGACACCGACACCACCCGCCTGATGTCCGGCGTCTACATGGCCATACTCGGCGCCGGCCTCGGCTTCCTGATGCAGATCACGATGCTGGTCGCGCAGAACAGCGTGGACATGAAGGACATGGGCGTCGCGTCCTCCTCGGCCACCCTCTTCCGTACCCTCGGCGGCTCGTTCGGCGTGGCCCTGATGGGCTCGCTCTTCACCAGTCAGGTCACCCAGACCATGACCGACCGCCTGGGCCCGGGTGCCGCCAAGGCCGCGGGCTCGGCCCAGCTCGACGCGGCCAGCCTGGCCAAGCTGGAGCCGACGATCCGCGAGGCCTACCAGCACGCGGTCGCCGCCGGTACGCACTCGGCGTTCCTCCTCGGTGCGGGTGTCGCCGTACTGGGCTTCGTGGCGGCCTGGTTCGTCAAGGAGGTCCCGCTGCGGGGCGCGGGCCCGGCCAAGGCCGGCGACGCGGCCGACGGCAACGCGGCGCAGGCCCAGGCGGAGTCCCTCGCCCACTGACCCCGGCCCCCTGCGGCCCCTCACGGCCCAGGTGGCTCACTCGGCCCCGAGGGCCACTCGGTTCACCAGCCCGGCCCCGGCGGAACTTCCGCCGGGGCCGGGTTTTTTCGTGGGCTGAAGCCGTGGCTCGTGGGGTAGGTGAGTACACGTGATGCAGGGGAGGTTGATCGGGTTCTGTCCTGTTTCAGGTGGGGTCCAAATCGGGAGGATCAAGGACCAAGGTCCTATTAGCTGGATTTTATGGGGGAATTGGCGGGAACCCGTCTGCTTCACAGGTCGTCCTGGAGGACAGAGCGCACACGAACACGGACGGGGAGGGGTCAGCCGATGGGCTTCATGGCGCGCGCGAACAGGCAGGGCATCCGGGCCGGGGCGGTCGTCGTGGCGGCAGCCGCCGCGGTGGCGGTGACGGTGTGGGGAGCGTCGACCTTCGTCGGACCGGGCCACGGGACCGGACAGCGGCCCGCGCACGAGAACGTGTCACGCGAGACCGGCGCCCCCGACGGCGGCGCGAAGAACGGCGCGCCGTCGTCGCTGATACCCGACGGCATAGCCCACGCCTCCGAAAGCGGGGGCAACGCCGTCAACATCACGATCGACGACGGCCCGGACCCCCAATGGACCCCCAAGGTCCTCGACGTACTGAAGAAGTACGACGTGAAGGCGACCTTCTGCATGATCGGGCCGCAGGCCAAGGCCCACCCCGACCTGGTCAAGCGCGTCGTCGCGGCCGGCCACCGGCTCTGCGACCACACCATGAACCACAACACGGCCATGGACAAGAAGCCCGTCGCCTACCAGGAGCAGCAGATCCTGGACGCGAAGAAGATGATCGAGGACGCGGCGGGCGGCGGCGCCAAGGTGGAGTACTACCGCGCCCCCGGCGGCGCGTTCACCCCCGACAGCCGCCGCATCGCCGCAGCGAACGGCATGCGCCCGCTCGGATGGAACGTCGACACCAAGGACTTCGGGAAGCCCGGCGCCGCCACCATCGTCAACGCGGTCAAGAGCGAGATCGGCAACGGCCCGACCATCCTCTTCCACGACGGCGGCGGCAACCGCTCCCAGACCGTCGAGGCCCTCGACCAGGTACTGGACTGGCTGAAGGACCAGGGCCGCCCCACCGGGTTCCCCGTCCGCACGGCCCCCGACGGCTCCTGACACGCCGTCCGCCCGCGAACGGGTGAAGGTCGCCGCCCCGGCGCCCCCCGCGGTGTTCCCTGGTCGCGCACACAGCCCGCACACAGCCCGTACGCAGCCCCGTACGGGCCCGCCCGTACGCAACCCCCGTACGGGCGGGCCCGTACGACCACCCAGGAGGCCCCCGTGATCCCACCGGACCAGCTGTCCGACCCCACCGTCCGCGCCTTCGTCACCGCCGTCAACGCCGGCGACCAGAAGGCCTTCCAGGCCGTCCTCACCCCGAACGCCACCATGTCCGACGACGGATCGGACCGCGACATCGCCCCGTGGGCGGACAAGGAGATCTGGTCTTCCAACGGGCGCATGGACGTCCTGAGCGAGTCCGATGGCGGCCTGGCCCTCGTCGTCGACTACCGCAACGACACCTGGGGCGAGATGCGCACCGCCTGGCGGTTCATCACCGAAAGCGGCCGCATCAGCCGCTTCGAGACGGGTCAGGCCTGAGCCACCGCCCGCGTCGTGCGCGCTGATCCCGTACGGGTGAAAGCGCGCCCGGCCTCGTTTCAGCCCGCCGCGGGTCCCCGTTGGGCCGGGCATGAAGCGCACCCGTACCGCCGTTCTCGCCCTCGCGACCGCCGCGGCGGCCCTCGCCCCGGCCCTCGGCCAGGCCGCCGCCACCGCCGCGGACGGCGGGTACCTCCAGGACCCGGCCGGCGGCGAGAAGACGATGAAGTCGCAGTGGACCAAGGACGAGATGCACAAGGTGGAAGGGCAGTTCCGCTTCTACCCCGGAGTGCAGTACAAGACGGTCACCCGCCCCGGACCCTCGGGCGCCCCCGACTACGAGCGGAGGGGCGGCGACCCCAAGACCCTCGCGTGGCAGCCGTCGTTCGCATTCGGCTGGGCGGTGTCGGACTCCACGCTGGTGAAGAAGGCCGTGACCACCAAGGACGGCAAGCACCCGATCGTCGTGCACGCCGTACTGCGGCGCTCGTCGGACCACGCCAAGGCGGTCGAGGTGCACCAGGAGCTGGCGAACCAGCCGGCGACGGGACGCGCCAAGGTCCCGGGCGGCAAGCGGATCGCCTGCGACACGGGTGAGTACACGGTGGAGTGGTCGGTCACGCGCTCGGGCTACGGGACGCTCACGGGCACGCTGCGCTGGGACTCCAGCTGCGAGCGGTACCGGACGGCGTTCTCGACGGAGAACGGAAAGGTCTGACCCCGAGGCGGGGGAGAAGGAGGGGGGAGGGGGGAGG
>NZ_LGDB01000172.1:0-206 GCF_001279655.1 Streptomyces sp. WM6372
GCCCGACCTCGCCGGCATCTACGACCTGACGCTCCTGAACAAGGTCCTCAAGGCCGCCGGCAAGCCCGCGGTCTCCGACGCCGGCCTCGGCGTCAAGTAAGTCGCACGTACGCATCCCAGGAGGTGACGACCATGGCCACCACACTCGCCAAGGCTGCCGAGGGCACGGTAGCGGAGCAGACCCACGCCGCCCGCATCGCGCACGT
>NZ_LGDB01000173.1:0-203 GCF_001279655.1 Streptomyces sp. WM6372
CCCGGCGCGCGGGTGCGGGCCGTACGACTGGACCTCGCCGACCTCTCGTCGCTCGGAACCACGGTGGATTCACTGGAGGTGGAACGGCTCGACGCGGTCGTCCACAACGCCGGCGTCGCGCTCGACGACCCGCCGCGCAAGGAGACCGGAGACGGTCACGAGCTCATGTTCGGCACGAACCACCTCGGGCACTTCGCCCTGAC
>NZ_LGDB01000174.1:0-200 GCF_001279655.1 Streptomyces sp. WM6372
AGGTGGCGGGCGCCGTGCTCGGTGACCAGGTGCCGGGCCAGGTGCGCACCGATACCGCCGGTGCCGCCCGTGATCAGGACCGTGCCCGCCGGATCGAGGGCCACGGAGGCCTCGGTGGCCGGGGTGACCGGGGCGAGGCGCGGGATGCGGATGCCGTCGGCGCGGACCGCGCTCTCCGGCTCGCCGGAGGCGATGACGGC
>NZ_LGDB01000175.1:0-91255 GCF_001279655.1 Streptomyces sp. WM6372
GGACTCGGCGGCGGGTGGGCCGGGCGGCCGCGTCGGGGGTGGCCGGGGCCGGGGCCGGAGCCGGGCCGGGGGCCGGGGGCGTAGCCGCCCGGGTGGCGGGGTGCGTGGGCTCATGGGCATCGGCGTCCGCCGGGGCCCGGTCGTCCGCATGCCCGTCTCCGTCCCCGTCTCCGTTCCCGCCCCCGTCTCCGTCCGCATCCGCATCGGCGATCTCCAGGTCGGCGATCGCCTGCGTGCGTACGGCCAGTGCGGCGATGACCCGGCCGGGCAGCGGGTCCGGAGCCCGCTCCGGGTCCTGCCCGCCGGGGGCCAGCGCCCGGCACAGCTCCGCGGCGGTCGGGCGGTCCGTGGGGGAGGCGGCCAGCGCCGCGGCCACCGCCTCGCCCAACGCCCCTGGCAGGTCGGCCAGTTCGGGCCGGTCGTGGAGGGCGCGGTAGGCCAGCACGGGCGGCGGCCCGTCCCCGAAGGGCAGCCGCCCGGTGGCCGTGTGGAGCAGCAGCACCGCCAGGGAGTACACGTCGGCGGCCGTGGAGGAGGGCCGGCCCGCGGCCACTTCCGGGGCCATGAAGGCGGCGGGCACGGTCGACACGCGGCTGTGCGGTTCGGGCTGCCCGGGCCCTGCGTCGGGTCGCGGCCCCTGTCCCTCGCCCCGGCCCGGTTCGCGAGGCGGCGTGGACGGCATGCGGCAGGAGTGCAGCGCCATCAGCAGCGGCCGGCCCGTGGTGAGCCAGACGCCGTCGGGTGCCACGGCGCCGTAGCTGATGCCCCGGGCGTGCAGGGCGGCCAGGGTGCCGGCGATCTCCGCGGCGAGCCGCACCGACTGTTCCAGCGGCAGGGCCCCGGACTCCGTGCGGGGCCGCCGCCCCACGTCGGAGAGGGACACGGCTGGGGTGTGCGCGAGGGCCGCCCACGAGGGCTCGGTCCCGGTCCGCAGGTCCAGTACGTGCGGCACTCCCGGCACGGGCCCACGGTGCAGTGCCTCGGCCGCCTCGTACGCGGCCGGGGGCAGCAGGCACACCACGGCGTGCCCGTGGGCCCGGTCGCGGCCTACGTACATCCCGTTGCGCGGCGGCACCGGCCGGGGGCCGGGCCAACGGGCCAGCAGCCGGTACGGCCCGGCCGACCGCGGGTCTTCGGGGTGCAAGCCCTCTCCCAGACGTCCGCCCCCCATGCGTTCCCCCCTCACCTCGTGGCCCCGCCCGGGGCCGGTCACATGCCCGGCAGGGCGCGGACCGCGCTGCCGCGTTGCCAGATGACGCTGCCTCCGGCGACCACTCCCCGCCAGGGAACGTCGGCCCGGACCTCCCCGGCCGGGGCCGGTGCGAACACGTACTGTTCGGCTGCCCGCCCCCCGTGCACCACGAGGATGCCGAGCTCGGACTTCCGCAGCGGCCCGAAGATCCCGGATCCCGCCACCAACGGAGCCTGGTCCCGGGCCAGTTCCTCGGAGGCCAGCACGGTCCAGGCGGGGGCTCCGGTCTTCACGTCGATGCTGCGGAGCTGGCGGCCGTCGGCGACGTACACGCTGTCGCCAGCCTGCGCGGGCACGCCGAAGCCCGCGCTGTCGTCCGCGGGCAGGCTCCACAGCTGTTCGCCGCGCCCCCGGTCAAGGCAGGTCAGCGTCCGGTCTCCGGCCCCGCCGAGCAGCACTCCGCTCGCGGACAGGACCGTCCGCGAGCCATCGGTGCCGGCGGGCCGCCGCCACACGGGGCCGCCGTCGGCGGCGGACAGGGCCACCACCCCGCCGGCGGCGGAGGCCAGGAGCAGCCGCCCGTACCCGGCGGCTGCCGAGAGCCCCGTGCCCGACACGGGGGCGGGCACGCGCCAGCGCACCGCGCCGTCCGTCAGCTTGAGCGCGGCCACCCGGCCGTCGGCGTCGAGGACGTACACCCGGTCCTCGTCGGCGGCGAGCAGCGCGGTCACGCCGTCGCGCGCGCGGTGGCGGACCGTACCCCTGCCGGGGTCCAGGAACAGCAGGGCGCCGTCCGGGTCCAGGGCGACGGGTCGGCGGCCGCCGACGAGGTCGCGCACCACCGGTCCGCGCCAGCGCCGTTCGCCCGAGACCGGATCGTGGAGGAGGAGCTCGCCGCCGCCGTCCGCGAAGCACACCCGGCCGTCGACGTCGACCGGCCCGAAGGCCGGCTGCGCCGCAGCGCCGTCGTACGACCACAGGGGCCCCGGCACCGTGCCGGGCGGGCCGCTCCAGCGGGGGGCGGGGGTGCGGCCGGAGCCGTCGTCCTCCTGGAGGGTGCGCAGGGCGGTGGCACCGGCCGCCGCGAGAAGTACGGCGGCCCCGGCGCCGGTGAGCACCCTGCGCCGGGTCGGCAGCGGGCCGGCGCCCAGGGCGGCTGCGGCCCGTGCGATCTCGGCGGCGTCGGCGAGCACCGCGGGTGGCAGCCAGCGGGTGGCGGCGCGCAGGGCGGTGCCCTGCGGGTCGAGTTCCGCAGCCACCTCCGCGGCGGCGGGCCGGTCTTCCGGCTGCTTTTCGAGGCAGCCGCGGATCACGGGCGTCAGCTCGGCCGGAACGTCGGTGAGGTCGGGGGCCTCGTAGGCGATGCGGAAGTCCGAGCGGACCGGGTCTCCGTCGTAGAAGGCGTGCCGGCCGGTCAGTGCGAAGACGAGCAGCGCGCCGAGGCAGAAGACGTCGCTCGGCGGTCCGAGGGGGCCCTTCACCACCTGTTCGGGCGACATGTAGCCGGGCGTTCCGGGGCGCTGCCCGGTCGCGGTCAAGGTGGCGTCGCCGGTCACCCGGGCGATGCCGAAGTCGACGACGCGGGGGCGGTCGGTGCCGAGGATGATGTTCGACGGCTTCAGATCGCGGTGTACCACCCCGGCCGCGCCCAGGGCCGTCAGGGCCCGGCCGAGTGCTCCGGCGAGGACGCGCACGGCGGGCGCGGGCAGGGGCCCGTGCCGCAGTACGGCGGCGGCGAGGGTCGCGCCGGGGACGAACTCGGCCGCCATCCAAGGCACTTGTTCGGCGGTCGAGGAGCCGAGCACGTTGGCGACAAAGGGGCTGCGGACCGCCGCCGCGGCGGCGGCCTCGCGGGTGAACCGCTCGCGCAGGTCCGCGTCGCGGAAGAGTTCGGGCCGGATGGTCTTGAGGGCGACCGGACGCCCCCGGCGGCGGGCGAGGTAGACCGTCCCCATGCCGCCGGCGCCGAGCACCCCCAGGATCCGGTGACCTCCGAGCTGCGCGGGCGTACCGCCCGGCAACGGGGCGATCACTGGTGTCATGCCGTTGATCGTATGCGTGCGTCCGTCAACCATCCTTGGAATCAACAAAGTTGATGGATCCCAGGCCGAGCGGGGGTGCATCTCGGCGGCGCCGGGCGTGCGGCGGTGGGCCCCCTTCGCGATGGACGGTTGCGGAAGCGGCGTTGATCAGCGTCCCCGGGGCGTCCGGCCGCGCGTTCATGAAGGCGCTCGGGCGCCGCGAGGACCCGCTCGTCGCGAACGCCCGGTTCGAGTCCACGACGTGGCCCGCCGCCGTGCTCGGCCTCCCGCTCGGCGGGCCGACGTCGGGCTGCTCGGCCCGGTGCTGACCGTGGCGGCCAACGCAGTGGGCTGCCTGCCGTCGGCGGCCGGGATCCGCGCGATCGGTGGGCCCGGGGGCGGTCGCCGATCGAGAGACCGAACCCGCCGGCAGCGGCCCCGCGTACGCGGACGGCCTGCAGGCCGGGTGTGGTGCTCCCCCTCCGGCGCGACCGAGGACCTCATTCTGGCTGCATCGTACGGAGCGTAACGCTACGCCCGGTCTCGGGCTGCGAGACGCCGAGGGCGGCTGCTGCCCTGGAGGGGGGAACCGTCATGTTTCACGCTGATCACGACGAATGGGGGCAGGCCCGCTCGTATTGCGCCGCTCGTCGGACGGAGGGTCCGCCGGGGCGGAACGCGCCGGCCGCCCAGCCAGATGCCGCTGGAGCAGCACGTGGCGGAACTCGTACACGGCGCCGTTCTGCCGCAGGATCCCGCGGCGGTGCGCGTCGTCGAGGAACGTCATCAGGCGGAGCGGGAGGCGTCCGGAAACGGCCAGCCACACCCGGGTCTGCGTGAAAAACCCCCAAGGGCCGGACAGGAACGCGATGGCGACGGTGATGAACGCCAACCAGAGGACCATCAGCAGCAGGCCCGCGCGCGGCACTGCCACCCCGAGCGACCGAGCGCCGACGTAGAGGACGCAGACGGACACGAACAGGGCCAGCCACGTGGTGTTCAGGGTGCGCAGCAGACCCCAGCGGGCGTTCTCCAGCAGGTGCACCGGGTTCGGTGCCCGCGCGATGTCCACCGGCTCCATGCCGTAGTCGACCCAGGTCTTCCCGAACGACCAGACGCCCGTGCCGAAGCCCAGGACGCAAGCCGTCGGCCAGCCGATCCGGGCGCCCCCCGCATACCTGAACAGCAGTAGGAAACAGACCGACATGGTCAGGGCCAGCATGGTCCCGCTGAACAGTGCACGGAAGAGCAGCAGCCGACGCGAGGCGGCCGTGCGCTGCACGGTCACCGTCCGGAGAAACATCGTGGACGTGCGACGCGCGACCGGGTAGTGCAGCACGTACATCACGGCTGGCAGCGGAAGCAGGGCGAGGACGGTGTGGTCCGGGTGGATGCCGACTAGCGGGGCCAGCAGGGCGCTGCCGCCCAGCGACAGGCTGACCAACAGCACCCCGGCCGCCACGAAGAACATGGGCGGCAGTGCCAGGTTCTGCTCCCACCACGCGATGCTGCGCGTGGAGCGTGCCTCCATGTCGCGCGCCAGGTAACCCAGCCATTTCCTGGCCTGGTCGGCCGAGTGGCGGCCCCGCGGGGACCGCCGGGACCACGGCGCGGGCTGCGGGAAGTCGTCCGGGTCGGGCGCGTACGCGGCCTCGATGAACTCCCCCAGCAGGTACTCCTCCACACTCTCGCGGGTGGCGAAACGGTCCGGTTCCAGCAGTTCCGCGGGGTCCTTCGCCGAGCCCGCGTCGCCGTCGCTGTAGATGCGCCGGGCCAGGGAGACCGCCAGCGGTGTGGTGAAGGCCTCGCGCAGCACCTGCGTCTCCGGAGCGGCGGTGTCCCGACCGAGCCGGTCCACCACCGAGTCCCAGGCCGTGCGGGTTCCGCCGGCCTCCGGGACCGCAGACAGCGGCAGGTAGTCGGCGTAGTCGTGCACCGTCAGGTCCTCCAGGCACACGACAAACGCCTTCTTCAGCGGGCGGGACTCGGCCACCGCGGCGCGGTACTCATGCGACCGGCTCAGCAGGAGGTATCCCTCGCTCTGCTGGAGGGAAGTGTTGATCTTCCGGACGGCCTCCGGACGCAGCCCCGGAGCCAGCCCGTCGAAGTCGTCGAGCACCGGCAGTACGCGACGGGTGGTCAGCAGCCGGGAGACCGTGCCGGGGCTCTGCTTCTCGGCGTGCTGGAGGCCCGGGTAGGTGCTCAGGAGCTGCTCCCTGAACCACCGGTGGAAGGACACCTCGGAGGACGGGTCCCAGGACAGCAGGGAGAGCAGGATGGGGACGGGCATCCTCCGCCGCCAGCGTCCCGGATCCAGCAGGGTCAGGACGAACTCGGTCGCGAGGACCGTCTTCCCGGCGCCCGCCTGCCCCAGCACGACGAGCCGGCCGGACGGCACCTGGTCGTAGATGTCGGCAATCACGCGCAGGTCGCCCCCGAGGTCCATCGGGGTGTGCTCCGACTGCCGCAGGTCCTGGATATTGCTGCCCTGGTCCATCAGGTCCGTAGGCGCGTTGCCCCAGTGCACCGGCAGGGGGAACGGATCGTGGGACCGGTACCGGAGCTGCTCGCTCTCCCACTGGCAGCGCACCGCCTCCGCGAGCGCGGCGGTGATGTCGTCCAGGGCCTTGTCAGGGCCGGCCAGGACCTGTGTCCGGGCGCGCGCCCGGACGGACGGCGAGCCCGCGACGGTCACCGGAGGTCTGTGCAGCACGGCGTCCGACGACTCCAGAAGCGGGTACTGGTCGCGTTCCCGCCACACCGAACCGACGTCGATCGCCGTGTGCCAGGCCCAGTTCCCGCCGAACACGTACCGAGCCCCGCGGGCGGCGGCCTCCTCGAAACCGACGCCGAGCCCCTCGGTGGGCGTGGACCGCAGCGGTCTTGCCACACCCACGGGGTCGATGACGACGTAGGCGCCGGGTGGCCCCGGAACGGTCCGCTGCACGGACTGTGCGAAACCGGCCGGGGGCTGCGGCCACACCGCGCCGGCCGGGGTGCCGACGGGCGCCTTGTCGGCCATCCGCACGGCGACCAGGGCATGACCGGTCGAGACGGCCTCGAAGTCGCCGTCCGCCGGCCGGACCAACACCACCACCGGGTGGAGCCCCGCCGTCATACAGGCGGCGGCCAGGACGACGGCCAGGTCGAGGCAGGTGCCGTGGCGCGGGGACCAGAGCACCTCGCGGGGGGTGAGGATCACCTGGCGGCCACGTTCGTCGGATGGCGACTCGAAGGCGTAGCCGATCCCTACGGCGGCCAAGGCGCGGTAGACCTCGCGCAGCCGATCGGTCCTGCCGGCCGAGGAGGCTCCCGGCAGCCGCACCAGCGCAGCCACTGCGTCCGGGTTCACGTACTTGGCGAGCGCGACGGGCTCGCCTTCCAGGCACCAGCGCGGCCAGCGGTTCATGCCTCGGCACCGTCAATCACGGCGAGCGTCTCGCCGACCGACAGGTCTCCACCGCCGGGCACGTCCTGCGCAGTGACTGTCACGGTGTGCAGACCCGGCGCCGTGGCCGGGAGTTCGCCGCGGAAGTCCTGGGTGCGGGCGTCCCACTCCAACGGCACCACCACCGGCTCCGCGTCCGGGGCGCCGTCAGGCCGCGCCACCGCCCACAGCGGGTCAGAGGGGGCCTGCGAGGCCGCTTCACCGGACTGGCCGAGCACCGTGGCGCGCACCGGGATCGGCGCGTCGGGGAGATACGCCTCCGCCAGTTCCAGCCCCAGCGAGACCGGCCGCTCGTCGCCGCCCCGCAGCCGGGCCAGTCCGTCCCGTCGCAGGTAGCCGCCGATGAGCGGGCCGACCCAGTCTGCAGCGGCGAGCGGACCGTGCCGTTCGCGGGTCCGCATGCCCGAGGTGTCCCGGTCGCTGTCCTCGATAGGCACCGCGCTGGCTGCGGGGACGGTACCGTCCCCGAGGTCGTCCTCCCAACCGTCGGGGGCGAGCCAGTCGGGCTGATCCCGTGTGACCCGCAGCCGGGTGCCGTCCCAGTGTCCGGCGGTCAGAGTGGGGTGGGACCAGGAGAACCGGGAGCGCATCTCCGTCCCCGACCGCGGTATCTCCGCCCACGCCGTCTCGATTTGCCGGTGCAAGTCGAACGCGCGCCGGGCCTGCGGGCGCAGCCAGTCGACGGGGAGCTGGTGCGGGTACAGGATCCGCCGGCCGCCGTCCCGCTCCGCTGTGTCGGGCACATCCCGCGGCGGACCGGCCGGGCCGCTGGTGTCGAGGATCATCGGGTAGCGGGGGAGGAGTTCGGCCACCGACGGCCAGCCGCGGATGACCCCGGACGTCCTCGGTAACGGCACGCCCCCGACCCGGACGCCGTTGACGAGCCAGTCGAGGGCCTTGGGCGCGCCGCGGTGCGGCGTCCCCAGTGTGATGAGCGCACGGCACTCTCGCCAGCCCCCGAGGACGCCCAGCCAGTACCGGGCCACCAGGCCGCCCATCGAGTGCCCCACCACGACTACCCGGCCGCGCCGTTCCGCCGCGCTCAGGCCCGCCAGCCGGAGGTGGATCTGCGCGGCCAGCCGGTCCGCCGCCTCGGCGATGCTCCGCCGGAAGTCGTACGGGAAGAGCAGCACGTCGGCGTGCGGGTCCGGTCGTTCGGGGTGACCGAAGTCGATCCGGGCGCCTGGGAAGCTGGCGCTGACCCCCTGGATGAGTCCTTCGTAGCCGTGCACGACCGTCCACCCGGGAAGCAGGCGCTTGGAGGTGATCAACCCGACCGGCCGCAGCTCCGGTTCCTCGTCGAGGCTGAGTCGGCCGGGACGCACCAGGAGTCCCGCGATGCCTTTCGGGCTGGCGTCCCAGGCTCTCGCCGTCCTGCCGTCGGGCCGGGTGGGCTCCAGGACGCTGCCCCCGATCCCAGGAATCACCACGACTAGGTGCCTTGCGTTCATCGTTCCCCCGATGTTCCCGGCCCGGCTGCCGGTCGTTCCGCGGCCGGGTGTTGCGGACGGGCGCCGCCGCGGGGCCGCTGCACGCGTCCACCTCCTGATCCACGCCGCGATGCTCCACGTCCCACCCGTAACCCTCCAGCCAGATGGCCTACTTGGGCTGGTTGCCGAGCGTACCGTCGACCAGGCAGTCGCGGCTGTCGATACCGATGATTCCGTCGACCTCGCCCCGTGCCCGCGCCTGAGGCCGGCGCGGAGAGGCTGCCGGTGTGAAGGTTCGGGCGGTAGGGAAGTGGCTGGCGGGGGCGCGTGAGGGCTGTCCGGAGCCTGTGGTACGGCCGACGCCTACAGCGCCAGTGGCTCCGTTGAGCAGGGACGTCGGCTGGAGGGCGAGGATTTCGGGGTCGGCCCGTCCGGCCTTCTGCCGTTGACTATTCCCGCGGACCAAACCCACGCCCTAGACTGCGACCGCTCCAGGACTTGGCGATCATCGGGAGGGCGTGCGAGATGAAACGGGCACTGATCAGCTCATTCGCGGCGGTGGCGTTAGTCGTGTCCGGGGGGAGTGTCGCCACGGCTTCCGACGGTGCTCCGCCGCGCATGACGCACGGCCCTTGCCAGTACACGCAGACCCCGGACGAGCCGCCGGCGCGCGCTGTTCCGCTGCCGCCTGACCCGCGGCGCACCCCCAGTCGTGGCACGGTTGACATGGCTGTTCCGACCAGCCAGGGCCCGCTCCCGCTGCAGTTGGACCGGGCCAAGGCGCCGTGCACGGTCCAGAGTTTCCTGCACCTGGCACGGCATGGGTTCTACGACCGTACGGTGTGCCACCGTCTGACGGCGTATCCGACGCTGAAGGTCTTGCAGTGCGGCGACCCGACCGGTACCGGTGAGGGCGGGCCCGGGTACAAGTACAAGGACGAGCTGCCGGTGGACCTGCCGCCGGCACCGACCGATCCGACCGGCGCGCGCCGCCTCTATGGGCGCGGCCTGCTGGCGATGGCCAACGCCGGTCCGGACACGAACGGTTCACAGTTCTTCGTCGTTTACGGCGACTCCGCGCTGCGACCGAACTACACGGTTTTCGGCACGGTCGGCGCCGACGGCCTGACGACACTCGACAAAGTCGCCGCCGGAGGCATCGAGCCGACCGCGGAGGCCCCGGCACCGGTCGACGGCACACCCGTGCTGCGGACCGAGCTGCTCTGCGTCCGGCCGTCCTGGCGGCATTGACGCACCGGCGTGGCCACATCCTTGATGAGCGTGCCGGTCATCCACGCCCGCCGACGCGGCCTCCGCCTCGGACGGTGTGGCTACGTTCTCGCTGGGCACAGGTGCAATCTTCCATGATGGGAGTTGCACCGATTCTTTTAGTTCCGCAGCCGGACTGGTTCCGCAGGGACGACGACCGGTTCCCGCGGAGGGGCGATCCGGTCCGGCTCCAGTCTGACCTTGTCGGGTGGGCACGGGTGTTCGTTCGGGAGCCGCGTCGCCGGACAGATCCCGCACGCCGGATGGTCGGGGCCGGTCGCAAACGGCGTCGTCATGGCGGGACGGTAGCGCACCGCGCCGCCTGGCCGCAGGCGGCCGGCACCACCGCCGGCCGCGGCTCTTGGGTCGGCACCGGGGTCGCACTCCACGTCGATCGGCCGCATAGACCGCCTCGTGCTCCTCTCCCCGGTGGGGCACAGGAACCCAGAGCCCCCTGCCGGGTCAGCCCGGCAGGGGTCGTGGTAGCGCGAGGTCCGCTCCGCCGAGGCGGTGCCCGGGCGGCCGACGGAACTTCTCGCGGACCTCGGTGTACCCGGAGTGCCCGAGCGTGCCCGGCGCGGAGAGCCCCTCGCGGTCCCGGCCGGTGTCCAGGCGTGTCCGGTGCGAACCGAGGGCGTTCGCATGAGCGCTCATCGCCACGCCCACGGTCCGGCGCTTAGGCACCGCCCGCGGCATGCTGCTGTGCAAACTCCTCACCGCCCCGCTGGGACTGCTGACCCCGATGGTTGGGCTCCGATGGTTGCCGTTGATCTTCTGCTGATCACACATGGATGGCCTCCGGGCACCTTTTCCGCAGCGGCCGGCCGGCCGCGCACACAGCACCCGGAAGAGGGAATCACCGTGAACACCTCGAAGCGCCTTCGGCTCCTGGCTCTCGGCTTCGTCACCTCTGCCGTGATGGGGATCTCCGGCCCTGCGATGGCCGCCACGACGATCGCGGGCCCGCCCATCCGCGGCGGACACGAAGTGACCAACCGCTGCTACTCGGATGTCGCGCCGAGCGCCTACGACCGCATCACCCGGCACGCCCGCGACCGCATGAACGAGCGCGGGGTGACCGAGGACGACATCCAGAAGGTCGTCAGGGTCGGTGCCAAGAACGCCGCGTGCCAGCAGAACGGGAACTGGCGCTACACGCTCGGGCTTTCCAGTGGCGGCGAGCTGGTGGTCCTCGTCGGTCTCGGCGACGGCGGCTGGAACGTCGTCACCGTCTTCTGGAAGGGCGAGTAGCAGCAGTCGGCTCCGCGATCGTCCGTGCCGCTACCGGCATGCCGCCGGAGGCATGGTCGCGGCCGGCCGCACGATTTCTGCGGCGGCCAACCCCTGTGGCACGGCGAGTACGAGAACGGCGGTGAAGGGGCATGACCCAGATACACCAGAAACCCGCCACGAGATGATCTCGAGCGTCTGACGGGATAACCAACGGACAGTGGCAAGGGGGGTGTTGACGCGGTTCTCGTACGCGCGGCAGGCCTTGCGCTGCGACGGGATCGCCGGGGCGCCCGGGGTGCCGTCGAGAGGCCGACACGGGTCGAGGAACCGGCAATGGACCGCGGGAACGGCGCTGACGCGCAGGGTATAGCGCTGACCGCGCCGTACGGTAACGCCCTGGTCGAGCGCGACGCGCTCGGCGGGCTCCAGCTCGGTGGTGCGGAGGAAGCCGGCGACCTTGCCCGGCATGTCGAGGGTGACGGGCGGCTCCGGGGGCGGGGCGTCCCCGGAGCCGGCGGTGGTGTGCTCGGGCAGGAGGTCGGCGACAGCGGGGCGGATGGCGCCGCGGCTATGACGGGCCGTTGATGTAGTGCGCCTGGGTCGGTGTTGTCAGCTGGGTGCGTTCAGGTCGAGGTCGCGTGGGCCTGTGACGAAGCCACGGTGCCACCCGACGACACGGGTCAACGGGCCGTCTCTTTCGATGCGAGCGCTGCCACCGGGCGGGGTGACACCACGGAGTTGGGCGTCATACGCGGTGCGGAGTTCGTTGATCTGAGTGTCCTTCACCCGAACACCGTACGGACCGGGTCAAGTGATTAAACGCCGGTCGAGCGGACCCGCGTCGCCCCAGGCACCGGCGCGGCTTCACCCAGGGCAGAAGGCCACTCCCTTCCCCCCGCGCCCCGGATCCTTAGGGTGAGGGGGTGAGCACTCATGCGCCGAACGAGTCCCGCGTCATCTCCCTGCGCCCGCAGGCCCCGTCGCCTGGTTCCGGCGGGGCGGCCGGCGCCCCGCGGCGACCCGTGGGGGGTCCACAGCCACGCGCGCCGAGGGAGCCTCTGTGGCGTGACCTCGTCGGCGACGTGCTGCGGCGCGAGCGGCTCGCCCAGGAGCGCACGCTGAAGGACGTCTCGGAGGCGGCCCGGATCTCGATGCCGTACCTGTCGGAGGTGGAGCGTGGACGCAAGGAGGCATCCTCCGAGGTGCTCGCGGCCGCCGCCCAGGCCCTCGGGCTCGGCCTCGCCGACCTGCTGCTGCTCGCCGGTGACGAGCTGGCCCGGCACGCCCGGAGCCGGGTGGTCCGGGGCCGCACGTCACCCACGTCGCCCACGGCTCAGTACGACGGCTTCTGCCTCGCCGCCTGACCGGACCGGGCCCACGGCCGGTACGACGGGGCGCGCCCCCGCCGTACCGGCCGGCTCGCCGGCCCTCGGCCAGGGCCGCGCGGGCTCAGACGAACGCGAACCGTCGGCTCAGCACCTCGTCGGCGAGCCCGTAGGCCACGGCCTCCTCGGCGGTGAACACCTTCTCCCGGTCCATGTCCGTGCGCAGCGTCGCCACGTCGTGGTGCGTGTGCCGGGACAGGACCTCCTCCACCTGCGAGCGGATGCGGACCATCTCCTTGGCCGCGAGGCTGAGGTCGGAGACCGTCCCCTGCCGGCCGCCGCTGGCCGGCTGGCCGAGCAGCACCCGCGCGTGCCGCAGCACGAACCGTCGCCCGGGATCTCCGCCCGCCAGCAGCACCGCCGCCGTCGACGCCGCCTGACCGACGCAGAAGGTGGAGATCGGTGCCTGCACGAACGTCATCGTGTCGTAGATCGCCATCAGCGAAGTGAACGATCCGCCGGGCGAGTTGAGATAGATCGAGATCTCCTGCTCCGGGTTCGCCGACTCCAGGTGAAGGAGTTGCGCGATGACCACGTTGGCGACCCCGTCGTCGATCTCGGTGCCGAGGAAGATGATCCGCTCGTTCAGCAGCCGGCTGAAGACGTCGTAGGACCGTTCGCCCTGCGCGGTCCGCTCGATCACGTAGGGAACCGTGTACGACCCCATGTCACAGCCCCGTCCGTCGGCGCGGCGTGGCCGGGCGGATGTCGGTGAGCGACTCCACCACCCGGTCCACCATCCCGTACTCCCTGGCCTGTTCGGCCGTGAACCAGCGGTCCCGGTCGCCGTCCCGCGCGATCGTCTCCTCGCTCTGCCCGGTGTGCTGGGCGGTGATCCGCTCGACGGCTTTCTTGGTGAACTGGAGGTTCTCCGCCTGGATCTCGATGTCCGCGGCGGTGCCGCCGATTCCCGCCGAGGGCTGGTGCATCATGATCCGCGCGTTCGGCAGCGCGAACCGCTTGCCGGGCGTCCCCACGGTGAGCAGGAACTGGCCCATGCTGGCGGCGAAGCCCATCGCCAGCGTCGAGACGTCGTTCGGGATGAGCCGCATCGTGTCGTAGATGGCGAGACCCGCGGTGACCGACCCGCCGGGGCTGTTGACGTACAGGCTGATGTCGGAGCGCGGGTCCTGCGCCGACAGCAGCAGCAGCTGGGCGCACACCCGGTTGGCCGACACCTCGTCGACCTGGGTGCCGAGGAGGACGATCCGCTGGTCGAGCAGCCTTGCCGCGAGGTGGTCGTCGAAGTGGCCGGGCGGTGTGTCGCCCTCCTCCGCGCGGGGCGCGAGCATGGTGAGGGGATTCATCTCTTCTCCTTGTCGAGGCGGGATGCCGTCGACTCCACTCTTGACCTCGGGAACCCCCCGGACGCCGTTCCTCTGCCCCCAGCAGATCCGCCACGGGCGGACACGACGTCACGGCACTCGTACCCGGAAGCGGTCGGCGACGAGGGCCCGGATTCAGACGACCTGTCGTGGACGTTGGTGAACGCCCTGCGTCGTGCGGAAGATTCGAAGGCCCGGGCGTAGAAGGTGCAGTCCCGTCCCGGGCGCTGCGCCCTGGACGGCGGCATGGAGCAGGGGAACGGTGCCGTATCTGCCCGAGCCTCCACGGCTTCCCCTGCCCTGTACGGGCCTGCGCCCGGCGCGCCGGGCGAACTCCTCGCGCAGCTGCGCGCCGATCGCCGCGCCGCGCGGTGGGTGCCGGCGTTCGAGGCGGAGTGGGCGGCGGCGCTGGAGGAGTCGCGCCGGACGTTCTCCTCGACCACCTTGTACGAGGTCGTCCACGCCGGGCAGGCCCGTCTCGCCTCCGCCCCCTCGGTCGACGCGTTCGTGTCCTCCGGCCGCGACGAGGCCGGGTTCATGGACATGGCCGAGCTCCGCGGTCGGCGGCGCCGGTGAGCCTGCGGCCGTACACGGTCCGCATTTCGTCGCCGGCTGCGAAGATCCTCGCCGCCCTCCCCGAACACGCAGAAGAGACGGTGTGGGACCTGCGCGACGCTGCCGCGGCCGACCCGTGGGGCTGCCGCCAGTGGGACCCCGCTGACCCCGAAGGCGAAGACGTCCGGATCGCGTCCGCCGGCCGCCTGTCCGTCATCCACTTCGTCAACCGTCCGCTACGGCACCTGTCCGTCCTGGACATCATCTGGCTCGGCTGGCCATCCGACTACCGCGAGTCGGCCGAGCCGTCGCCCCGGGAACTTCGCTGTCTCGTCCGGTTCACGGGGCCTCCTCATGAGACGTCGAACATGCTTAACCCCCTCTGCTGGCTGGCTCGGCGGTGTTCGGCGTGACCTGGCCGCGTTGGGCATGGCATGGAGATGGAGTGGTTGCCGTTCGGGATGCGGGTCCGGTCGCGGGGACGTACGTCCGGTGCGCGCAGTGCGGTGTACTCGGTGAATTCGACTTCGAGGTGGTCGGCGCGGGTTCGGCCGTCCTTGAAGTAGAGGTCCTGGAGGCCTTCGGTGACGATCGCGCGCAGTTCCGGATCCGGGGCCGCTCGGCGGCCTGGGCGAGCACCACCTCGGCCAGGGCCCGTCGGTGGTCGTCCTGCGGCGTCCGTTCAGACATTTCGTGGTCAGGGGCGGTGAGCGTGGAAGATGCCCCAGCTGGTCAGGTTGTTGCGGCAGGCTTCCACCCAGAGGGGCAGATTCTCCAGGAGGCCTTTCAGGTAGGCGGGACTGATGAGGCCCTGGAGTTCTTTGGCCCGCTGCCGTGTCTCCTCGGTGAGGCGGAGGTAGTGGGTGAGCATTTGGTCGCTGCGGTCGTCGAAGTCGACTGAGGTCAGCCCCAGGGCGGTGAGTTGCCGCCGGTAGAAGGCGGGGGTGGCGAACCCGTCGACCTCGAGGCGGGCGATCACAGGGCGCAGCGCCTGGGGTGGGGTGTGGTCGGCCGCCATCAGGTCGGTGAATACGAGGTGCCCCTGGGGTTTGAGAACACGGACGGCTTCTGAGAGGAGTTCTTCCCGGTCTCCGCTGTGGCAGAAGGCCTCCTGCGACCACACGACGTCGAAGTGCCGGTCGGGGGAGGGGATGTCCTGGAACGATCCGGTGACCACGGTGATGAGCCCGTCGAGGCCGCGCTCGGCATTGGTCTTGCGGTGGCGCTCGTTCTGGGCCTCGCTGATGTTGAGGGCGACGACCTGGCAGCCGAAGGTTTCGGCCAGGTAGCGGGTGGGTCCCCCGTATCCGGATCCGAGGTCGAGGACCACGGATCCGGGCCCGAGACGGCCGGCGACTTTCGACGCTGCGATTTCGACGGTACGGCGGGAAGCAACGGCGAGCGGCTCGTCGGGATGGACGTACACGCCGGTGTGGATGTCCTCCCCGCCCCACACCGTGCCGTAGAACGCATCGACATCACTTGTGCCGTAGTAGCGGGCCGCTGCAGCAGAGGCCTTGGCCGCACTGTCAAGACTGGTCATCTCACGCCCTCACTTGTCGGGACCCGGCTGCCACAGCCGGCGCAGATGCTCGGCGCGAGAGTAACCGGGCCCCGGGCAGGAAACAGGAACACCAAACCAGCCATCCCGGCGAACACCCCGGCGCGCACCAGCCGTCGGACAGTAGCTCGACGTACCTGCGAGCCCCGTTCCGCCTCGTGCGCGGGGAACGAGCCTGAGTGGCGGCGAGCGCGGCGGCGGGGCCGGTGTCTGCAGTCCGGGCCGGCCCGCCGCGGATCGGCGGAGTTACGAGGTCGTGGGGGGCGGGCGGGCGGCCGGGCGACGCGAGAGCGTCTCGCGGGCCGCTACCCCGCCTGCTTGACGCAGGTCCGGTCACTCGCCGGCAGCTTGCCGGTGGCCAGGTACCGGTTGACCTGGTCGTCCACGCACGCGTTGCCATAGCGCCCGAAGAGGGCGTGCCGGTTGGCGCCCTCGAGGGTGACCAGCCTGGAGCTCGGCAGCTGCTTGTGCAGCTCGACGCTTCCCTTGTACGTCGTACGCGGGTCACCGGTGGCGGCGACGATCAGTGCAGGGGCATCGCGCCGTACCCGGGTGGGCTCTTCGCGCGGCGCGTCCCAGAAGGCGCACGGGTTGATGTTGTTGGTCAGAGCGCCGAACAGGGGGTGCGCGGTGCGGTTGCGCTCGATGTCCCGCCAGTAGAGCTCGGGATCGCGGGCGGCGGCCACGTCCCCGCAGATGACGGCGGACTGCGCGCCGGTGGGCTCGCCCTCACCGCGCAGCACGTACCGGAGCTCCGGGACGAGCATCGGCGGCACCGTCGTCGGCCGGCCCTCCGCGGCTTTGGCCAGTACGGAAACCAGCTCGCCGAACGATGCCCGCGCCGGGGCGGTGTCGTCCGCGATGCCCGAGAAGAGGAGGAGCGGCACCTGGCTGTCGTCGATCCGGAAGGCATTGGCGCCGGTGCCGATGGTCAGCGGACCGCGCGCGGCCGCCGCGACGATGCGGTCGACGGCGGCGAGCACCTCGGCGCGGCTGCGGCCGAGGCCGTAGGTGTCGTGGTGCTCCGCGGCCCAGGCGGCCCAGTCGGACAGCGCCTTCTCGTTCTCGCGCTCGGTGCCCTTCAGCAGCCGGGGGCGGTAGTCGCTCGGGTTGATCGCCCCGTCCAGCACCATCCGGTCGTGGCGGCCGGGGAACATCTGCGTGTAGACCGTGCCCAGGTAGGTGCCGTACGAGTAGCCCAGGAAGGAGATCTTCCGCTCACCGAGCGTGCCGCGGATGACGTCCATGTCGCGGGCCGTGTTGCGGGTGGTGATGTGCGGGAGCACCGCGGCGTCGGTGGCCCGGCACTTGTCGGCCAGGCTCTTCTGCAGGGCGACCTGGCGGTCGAAGCCCGCCCGGCCGGTGCCGGCGGACAGCCAGGTCATGCCGACGGGCAAGCCGCAGTCCAGCGCGGTGCTGCGCCCGATGAAGCGCGGGTCGAAGCCGACGATGTCGTAGCGCGCGCCGACCTCCTTCATCGACGCGCGGGCCTGCGGCGGGGACTGGAGCGCGGGACCGCCCGGACCGCCGTTGTTGAGGAGGATCGCGCCGATGCGGTGGCGGGTGTCGGTGGCCTTGAGCCGGGAGATCGCCACGGTGATCGTGCGTTCCCGGGGGTCGGCGTAGTCCAGGGGCACGGTCACGTCCGCGCACTGCACGCCTGCCTGGTCCAGATCGCGGCCCGT
Source organism: Streptomyces sp. WM6372 (assembly GCF_001279655.1). Taxonomy (NCBI): domain Bacteria; kingdom Bacillati; phylum Actinomycetota; class Actinomycetes; order Kitasatosporales; family Streptomycetaceae; genus Streptomyces; species Streptomyces sp. WM6372. Next base: position 17,105 of record NZ_LGDB01000175.1, read on the forward strand.
GGTGTCGTCGGGGCCCTTGATGCAGCTGCCCCAGCCGAGGTGCTGGCGGTAGTACCGGTCCAGTCCGGTCCCGGAGCTGTCCTGGGCGGGGGTCTCGGCGGCCGTGGCGAGGACGGGGGAGGACGTGAGGCAGGCGGCGAGGGTGAGGCCCACGGCCAAGGCGCGGCGTGCGGCGGGGCTGACAGTGGTCACGGGGTCTCCTTGAGCATCGTCCGCTTCGTGTGATCGCATGCCCCGAGGCTAGGAACCCGCCCTGGTACGGCACATCGCCCAAGGGCACGAGGACCCAGGTCCCCGTCCACCCCTGGTCCGGGACCTGCGGCCCGGTCTGGTCTCCTCCTCCGGGAGGAGACCGTCGGCGGGGCCGCGCTGAGGGCCGTCCCGGCCATGCGCCCGCCGTTAAGGGGAGATCGCCGCACTGGCATGCTGTCAGGAGTCCTTCGGCTCCAGAATCGAGACGACCCGTGTCTGCTTCCCAGATCCTCTTGCTCTTCGCATCGGTCTTCACCGCCGCGGGGTCGGTCATCGGCGTCGTCGCCTCCCTCAAGATCCGACGCGTCCGGTTCCTGCTGAGGGAGGGCAGTACTGCGCGGGGCGTGGTGACCCGTCTTGAGGAGACCCGGATCGCGCCGGCCTCGGATACCGGCAGCACCAGCCGGAGCGTCGGAACCACCGTGTACTACCCGGTCATCACGTGGAGCACGGGCGACGGCCGCGCAATGGAAACCAGGACGAGCATCGCTCGCCCCAAGGACAGGACCCTTCCCGTCGGTGCCCGCGTCGAGGTCCGATACGACCAGGCAGACCCGTCACGCTGGACCCTCCCGGCCGAGGGCACCGCCTTCTGGTGGCTGTTCGGCACACTGGGCGCGTTGTTCGTCGCGATGGGGCTGGGGTTCGCCCTAGGGGGCCTGTCGTAAGGGGCCTTGACGTGCGAGACGTTCGCGAGACGCCACGGTCCGTACACCTGGAGTCATGAAGAAGCATCTCTACGGCTCAAGACCGGCTAACAGAGCTCGTTTACCGTCCCTCATGCGCAGATACGCCGAGCGATTGTGTATGGGTGCGGTGGTGGCACTGGATGGGCGTCAGCCGTGATGGGAGGGCTGTCCCTGTTCTTGTTGTGGTCATCCTTCCCCCTGCCGACGCGGCGTCTCGGCAGGACGGGCCGAGGCCAAGGGTGAATATGCGAAGGGCCTGTTGACGGTGATGCCGGGCGAGGCAGTTCGCCCTGCGGGACCGCGATCTGCTCGGCCTGCTGCGGGAATTGGACAAGGTGATCGTTTTGCATGGGCTGCGGTGGCAGGACGGGATCCGCGCGGCCTTTCAGGCCGACGTCCCGGAACGTGACCGGCTCCGAGGAACGACCCGCCCGGCACGGACACGGGTGCGGGCCTGCCGGTCAACGACACCGTCGAGGATCTCCTCGGACGGGCGGTCGTTTCCGGGGTGCCGGTGCGCTGGGAGCGGCGCGGGGCGATGCCCCCGATGTCCCCCCTGGTCGAACGCGGGATGTACCGGGTGGTGCAGGAGGCCCTCACCAACGCAGTAAAGCACGCGCCGGACTGTGCGATCAGGGTACGGATCACCCACGAGGCCGACCGTACCTGCGTGAGCGTCGTGAACGCCGCCCCGTCGGCCGACGGACCGTCGCACGCGGGCGAAAGCCCGGCAAGCGGCGTCGGCGGCCGGGGGCTGACAGGACTTCGGGAGAGGGTGACGGTCCTCGGCGGCTCGTTGCGGACCGCGCCCGACGAAGGCGGGTTCCACGTCACCGCCGTCCTCCCGCACCAGGCCACTGCCACCGCCCGTACCGGGACGCCGACGCCGGGACCAGGAGCGGCGCCTGGAAGGCCGGTCGGGACCCGAGGGTCCGCGTTGCCGTCCGAATCCACTCCCCACCCGGACCCGGATACGGACACGGGCACCGTTGTACCGGAGTCCGCCAAGCGCCTCGCCTCCGTACGCAGCGACGCCCGTCGCCGCTCCGCCGTCGCCTTCGTGGCACCTGTCGTCGCAGCCGTCTTCTTCGTGCCGTCCGCCCTCTACCTGGCCTGGCAACTGACGACGAGCGTGCTGCCGCCCTCCCGGTTTGAGGAGTTGGCCACCGGCCGGCCGCGCGCCGAACTCGCCCCTCTGCTGCCAGCCCGCTCCTACCCCTACCCGTCCGACCAGGCCCGTTCCGCATCCGGGCCGCCCGGTGCCCGTTGCGAGTTCTACCGTTCCGGCCGCGACCTGTTGGACGATGTGGACCTCTACCGGCTCTGCTGGTCCGGCAACACGCTGCTGACGAAGGACACCGTGCCCGCAAGCCGCCCCTGACCGCCCCCGAACAGAGTGAGGACCATGAAGTACGTCATACGCCGGATCACAGCGGAGGAGTGGCGCGAGCTGCGCGCGATACGCCTTGAGTCCCTGCTGGACTCGCCCGACGCCTTCGGTGTCCGTCACGCCGACGCCGTCGCGCTCTCCGACCGCACGTGGCGGGAGCAGGCGGAGAGGGCCGCGGCCGCGGCCGACGACGGGCTGTTCGTGGCCATCGACGCGACCGGCTCCTGGGTCGGTACCGCCGGGGCCGCACCCCTGGACGGCATCCCCGACACCGCACACGTGCACGCCGTCTATGTCGCCCCGGCGCACCGCGGTCCGGACGGTCCGGCGCGCGCGCTGATGGAAGCGGCAGTCGACTTCGCACGCGAGCACACCGATTGCGCCTGGCTCACCCTGGGAGTGCGCGAGGACAATCACCGCGCCATGGCCTTTTACCGACGCATCGGGTTCCACGACCTCCGGAAGACCGTCCCCTACCCGCTGGACCCCACCAAGGTCTTGCGCATTCTGGGCTGCCCCGACTTCCGTGTCCCCCGGGTTCCTGACACAGCGCCGACTTCTGACATCAACACCGGTTTCCCGGTCCTTTCCTACTCGGACCCCTGCGACGGCCGAGGGACGGAAGATCCCGCACCGGTAGGCGACTTGGCACCTCCTGCTCCAACTTCGCCGTCGCAGCCGCGGCAAGGACAGCACGCACTACCAGCTCACGGTCGCGCGACAGCATCTGCGGGCGGCGGTCTATCTCCTGAACTGGCTCGAGGGTCAGAACCTGACCCTCACCTCCTGCCGACAGACCGACCTCGAAGGTTGGATGACCAGCGACGACGTCCGGCTTCGCCAGGAGGCGGGCCACTTCGTGCGCTGGACCGCCCAAAAGATCGCCCGTGATCTCAGCTTCCCAGCCGTCAGATGGAACGGCCCCTCGCAGCCGATGGACGACGAAGCCCCCTGGGCCACCGCCCGCCGCCTGCCGCACGACAACACCCTCACGCCTCGCCGGACTGCTGTTGCTCCTCTCTGTGCCCAGTGGCCCGCGGCGATCTCCCGGCTGTCCGTCGACCGCATCGGGGAGGCGGACGGAGCGGTCCGCATTCGCCTCACTCGTCGTTGCCGTCGTCATCGTCGTCGAGGTCGACGGCTTCCGGGTCGCGCAGGGGGCGCAGGCCGTCGACCGGCTGGGAGGCGGTGAAGCTGTACCGGCCCAGAGATCCTGGTCGGCAAGCGCCACCAGCTCGACCTTCACGCCGGTCACGTTGACGGCCTCGCCCGGCTCCTGCGCGATGCCGTCGACAACATCAACGCGCATGGCGCCTCCGGCGACGGATCGTGCTGCCACTGCAATGGCACAGGGCGGGCGTATCCCGTGTGGGGGGTGGAGTCCGACTAAGCCTGAGCGCCTGGGCAAGCCTTAGGCGACCTTGGGCAAGCCCTGCGTGCAGGGCTTGCCCAGGCTCATGGGTTGTTCCGGCCCGGCGCAGGACGTCGGCGTAGATCCGGGCCCGGACGCCTGGCTCCCCGGGATCCCGGCGCACCGGGCCCTCGCGGCCGCGTGCGGGTCGAAGCCGCCCCCGTCGATCTCGCGCGCATAGCCCAGGGTTGCCCAGGGTGTCGGCGTCGGCCTTGACCACGTAGACCTCCCAGGGCTCCTGGCCGGGGCCGGTCGCCCAGACCTTGTCCTGGAGCGTGTAGCAGCAGGAGGTGTCGTACTCCTCGAAGGTGGCCAGGCCGGCGTCCTTGAGGCGGGTGGTGGCGGCGGTGACCTGGTCGGTGGACTCGACCTCGACGCCGAGGTGGTCGAGACGGGTGTCCTCGCCGGTCTCGCCCTCAATGAGGCGAGCTTGAGCGGGGGCTCGGTGATGGCGAAGTTCGCGTAGCCAGGGCGGCGCTTGGCCGGCTCGGTGCCGAACAGCTTGGAGTAGAAGGCGATGGAGCCTTCGAGGTCGGCGACGCGAAGGGCGAGCTGAACACGGGACATGGCGGTCTCCCCGATCCGAGGTCTTGTTTCGACATCTGTCGATACAGCGAGCTTGCCTCTCCGGATAGATGGCTGTCAACATAGACGTATGTCGAAATCAGAGCTGGTCGTCCTCGGGCAGGACGACGCCATGGTGTGCTGCTCGCCGATGGTCCGCGAACCGCTGGGCGAGGAAGCCGCCGTCGACCTGGCCCGGATGTTCAAGGCGCTGTCGGACCCGGTCCGGTTGCGGCTGCTGTCTCTGATCGCCTCGCACGAGGGCGGCGAGGCGTGCGTCTGTGACCTGACCGGCCCGTTCGACGTCTCCCAGCCGACCATCTCCCACCACCTGAAGGTGCTGCGCGAGGCCGGCCTGGTCGGCTCCGAACGGCGCGGGACCTGGGTCTACTACTGGGTGCTGCCCGCCGCCCTGGCCAAACTGTCCTCCCTGCTCCAGGCCCCGGCCGGCGCGGTTCCGGTAGCCGCGGGGGGCACCAGGTGACGGAGATAACGCCGCTGGGGCGCCGGGCCGCGGTCGAGTTCGTCGGGACCGGCGCCCTTGTCGCCGTCGTGGTCGGCTCCGGCATCCAGGCCACCAAGCTCTCCCAGGACATCGGCGTGCAACTGCTCGCCAACTCGCTGGCCACCGTGTTCGGCCTGGGCGTGCTGATCGCCCTGCTCGGCCCGGTCTCCGGCGCCCACTTCAACCCCGTGGTCACACTGGCCGCGTGGTGGACCGGCCGCCGCGGCGGTGAGGGGTCGAGTCTTCGCGAGGTCACCGCTTACGTGCCCGCGCAGGTCGTAGGCGCCATCGGCGGTGCGGTGCTGGCGAACGCGATGTTCGCCGAGCCGCTGGTGCGCTGGTCCACCCACGACCGCTCGGACCCGCACCTGTGGCTGGGCGAAGTCGTGGCGACCGCCGGCCTGGTCCTGCTGATCTTTGGCCTGGCTCGCACCGGCCGCGCGCACTTCGCCCCGGTCGCGGTCGCCTCCTACATCGGCGCCGCGTACTGGTTCACCTCCTCCACGAGCTTCGCCAACCCCGCCGTCACGATCGGCCGGGCCTTCACCGACACCTTCGCCGGCATCGCCCCCGCCTCCCTGCTGGCGTTCGTCGCCGCTCAGCTGGTCGGCCTGGTCGTCGGCGTGGCCCTGGTCGCCGTGCTGTTCGGCCGTCCGACACCCGCCGGTGAGGACGTCGTCGTCCCGCACGGCGAACACCACCCGGCCGCCTCCGGCCGCTGAACCCACTGCGCCTGCCCGAAGGAAGAACCCCGTGACCACTCCCGCCGTCCCGTCCGTGCTGTTCGTCTGCGTCCACAACGCGGGCCGCTCCCAGATGGCCGCCGCCATCCTCACCCACCTCGGCCGGGACCGGGTCGAGGTCCGCTCGGCCGGCTCCGCCCCGGCCGATACAGTGAACCCGGCCGTCGTCGAGGCGATGCGTGAGGTCGGCATCGACATCTCGGCCGAGGTGCCGAAGGTGCTCACCGTCGAGGCGGTGCAGTCCTCCGACGTGGTGATCACCATGGGCTGCGGCGACGCCTGCCCGTACTTCCCCGGCAAGCGGTACCTGGACTGGAAGCTGGACGACCCGGCCGGCCAGGGCGTGGACGCGGTCCGGCCGATCCGCGACCAGATCGAGCAGCGCATCCGCGTCCTGATCGCCGAACTCGGCATCGAGGCCGCCGGGTGAACACTGCCCCGGTGACCGTCTCGGCGATGCTCCCGGAGCACGCTGAGCAGGTGCTGGCGATCTACCGACTGGGCATCGACGGCGGCGACGCCACCTTCGAGACCTCCGCCGACCTGGGAGGCGTTCGACGCCTACCGCCTCGCCGAACACCGCCTGGTCGCCGTCGACGGCAACCAGGTACTGGGCTGGGCTGGGCCGCTGCGGTGTCGGTGTGCGACCGGTGCGCGTACTCGGGCGTGGTCGAGCACTCCGTCTACGTCCACCCCGATGCACGCGGCCAGGGCGTGGGCCTCGCCCTGCACGCAAGGGCCGGCTTCCGCGTCGTGGGCACCCGCGAGCGCCTGGGCCGCCACCGCGCCCGCTGGCGCGACGTCGTGCTGGTCGAGCGCCGCAGTCCTGCCGTCTCCTGAGGCGGCGCCCCGCACGTGAAGCCGCGTGTGACCGTCCACCACGGGCCCGGGGCGGGCGGGGTCAGGTGTGGATGCGGCTGTTGGTGCCGTCGTGGCTGTCGGCGTGTTCGTCGTTGAACCAGTAGTCGCCTGCGGCGAGGTAGCGGAATGCGTGGCTGGTGTGGGCGGGGAGGGTGACCTTCGCGGCGCGGGTGCCGTTGCCTTGGGGTTCGAGGGGGTGGGCGGCGGGGTTCCAGTGGTTGAAGTCCCCGACCACGCTGACCGGTCCTTCGGGGGTGCCCTCGGGGAGGACGAAGGTGACCTGGGTGCGTTCTTTGAGCTGCTTGCGTTCGATCACGGTGGTCTCCAGCCGTGGAAGTCGTGGGGTGCGGGAATCCTCGCCTGGGTTGCGGCCGGCCTTGGCGGGACGTGGCCGCTGGCCGGTGCGCCGGTCACCCGGCCGGATGCGTCGCTCTTGGACTGTCGCGAGATGGCCCCGGGCCGGCGGCTCCCCGCGTCCGTAGCGGGGCCCGGCCAGGGTGGTGTGGGTTGCCACCGGCGGCCCTGCCGTGCGTGGACCCTGTCATCGCCCTGCCACCGTGCCACGGCCGTACCCAATCTGCCCGCCATGGGATCCGGCCGGTGGAGTCGCGCAGCGTGACGCCCCGGGCCGTGGGCTCTGCGGTCGTGCCGCAGCGCGGGTCGGGGGCTGCGGGGTCAGGTTTCGGTGATCGGGAAGAGGAGGTCGGCGCCGGTGATTTCCAGCAGGCGCAGGAACTGCGGCTGCGGTGCGCGCAGGCTCATGCGTCTGCCGTGTTCGTCCGCTGTGTGCCGGGCCCGGATGAGGGCGTCGAGGCCGGCGGAGTCACAGAAGGACATCTCCGAGAGGTCGGCCACGATCTCGATCGGGCCGCCCGCCTGGGTGATCGCGACATGCAGGGCGGTGTACAGCATCGGGGCACGGTCGATGTCCATCTCACCGCCGACGTGCACGACAACCCGCTGGTCACCGCCGTCCACCCACATGCCGGGGTCGCGGCCTTCCTGATCTTCCATGGAGCCCATGATGGTGCAGGCTGGGAGAGGGAACACACCCGAAGAGGAGGCCCGGTGTGACGCTGCGCCCCCCGGTGGAGCCGGTGCCGGCGCAGGCCGCCTAGGCGATCCCGCCTGCGCGCCTGCTTTCGGCCGAGGCGGCCTTCGAGCAGAAGTTATGTACAGGGATTGGCGTCTGTCCGTTGTCCGGCGTCCGGGGTGGTGTGGCCGCCGGCGGTGAAGATGCGGTCGAGGTGGTGGCGGAGTACGGCGATGGCTGACTCTGGTGTTCGTTGGGCGACGAGGATGCTGGTGCCCATGGTCGCGGTCATGGCGAGCAGGCTGATGGCCTCGGTGCGTGCGTCGGCGCCGGGATCGGCCAGGCCTGCCGCCTGGGCTCCTTCGATCAGGCCGGTGAGGGCGTTCTCGGCCGCGTCGGGGTTGTCGATGAAGGGCTGGGCGGCGAGTGCTCCGTCGGTCACGGACAGGATCGAGTAGGAGCTGTACAGGAGGTGGAAGATCCGGCTCTCCTGGTCGGTCGGCAGGGATGCCAGCAACAGCGCCTCGATCGTCGCGCGCGGGCCCGGGTCCGGGCCGGCGGCGGCCAGTCGGGCGCCCACGCGGGCAGTGAAGCGGTCGGTCAGGTGCTGGAGTCCATAGAAGAGCAGCTTCTCTTTGGTCTCGAAGTAGTACTGCACGAGCCGGAGGGATACGCCGGCCTCGGCGGCCACGTCGCGCATGCCGACGGCGTGCAGCCCTCGCCGCCCCGCGACTTGGATGAGCGCTTCGGCGATCTGCGTGCGCCGTTCCTCGTGGTCCACGCGCTTTGGCATCAGTGCTGTCTCCGGCCGTGGGGGTGGGGTGGGTGGTTCAGGGGCTCACAGTCCGGCTCGGTCCGAACATCTTCATGGTACCGCCGTATCAACAATATGGTACGTTCGTATCACGAAGAACCGATCTTCCTGGAGGTGCCCCGTGCCCGAGAACACGACCCGAGTACGCCGCGACATCGGCCACTACGTGAGCGACGAACTGCGCGACCGGTACTTCGCCACCTGCGACGTCCTCTACGCGAAGGGAGCACCCGTCCGCTCCGAGACGGACGTCGAGACGAGCTTCGGCACCACCCACGTCTACCGGTACGGCCCCACCGACCCGGCAGCCGACTCACGCACACCCGTGGTCCTGATACACGGCTCGGGAGGCTGCTCCGCCCAGTGGTACCCCAACACCCTTGCCCTCAGCGCCGAGCGCCCTGTCTACGCCCTCGACACTCCCGGCGACCCCGGCCGGAGTGTCCAACGCGAGCCCATGTGGCAGCCCGAGCGCGCGGCGCAGTGGATGGACGAGGCCCTCGACGCGCTGGGCCTCGACAAGGTCCACCTGGTCGGCTCCTCGTACGGCGGCTGGCTGGTCATCAACCAGGCCCACCTTCGGCCCGGGCGGCTCGCCTCGGTCACCGCCCTCGACCCGGGCGGTCTGGAGAAGGTCGGCCTGCGCTTCTTCGTATGGATCTTCGTCAGCCTCTTCGCCACCTACGCCCCCAAGGCGTGGCGCCCCCGCCTCGCCAAGTGGCTGGAACAGCCGGTGATCATCGTTCCCGAGCTCCGCGCGATGATCCAGGCGAGCGTGAAGGCCTTTCGGATCCGCCGCCCCGCGCCGTTGCCGCTGTCGGACGCGGAACTGGGCTCCATCCGGACGCCGTTCTACCTGATCATGGGCAAGCGCAGCCTGCTCGTACACCCCAAGCGGCAGCTGGAACGCGTACCGCGCCTGATCCCCGGCGCCCGTGCCGAGATCGTCGCCGCCACCGGCCACGGCCCGCAGATCGACCACCCCGACCTGGTCAACGCCCGGATGCTGAGCTTCATGGAGGACATCGACACCCTCGATCCGGCGGCGGCACCGGGCGCCACGGACGCTTAGCCGCGAGGGCCGCAGGCACGGACTGTCCAACAGGGCATAACCAAAGTTCGACGGACACCGGGCATTGCTGTTCACCCCCGGCCGAGCCGGGCGGGCGGGTGCTGGTGCAGACCCGGGGCGGGGCGCTGGTCCAGGATCGGTGGCCGGACCCGGTGGCCGCCGCCCAGCAGCTCCCCGGCGGGCTGGTCCTCGATGGCGACTTGCTCGTCCGGGACACGACGGCCGGCCGGCTGTCGTTCGAGGCCTTGCAGCGCCGGGCCGCGGCCCGCGCCCGCGGCGCCGCCAGCTTCGCCGCGGCCTTCCCGGCCTCCTTCGTAACTGGAGTACGCACGGGTTCCTGAGCGGGCACCCCAGAGGCGCGATCGGGTGAATTCAGCAGGTAAAAGAACCATGTTCGATGCGTCCCAGGTGGGCGTGAGATTCCCGCAACCACTCGCGGATTCTGCGAATGGCGCTCGTAATCTGCTAGTTCATGGGGGATCTGAAACCCGCTCCCTGATCGACAAGGTCGACGCGTACTTCGCGTTCTACAGCCGACCCGGTCCACTTCGTACGTCTCTTCGATCTCCGCCCAGGCGTCGCGGTGAAGTACGTGCAGGCCGCTCACCCGGACAAGGCTCTGCCACGCATCCGCTGACAGGGCCATTCCTTCCGCAGCCTGCTCACGGTGGAAGACGCACGTAGACCATGTCCTCGACCTGGACCCTGCCGGAACCACCCCCACATCTGACATCACTCTCGGCTCTGGGGACACGCGGCCGGGGTGGCGTGAATTTATCGGACCTGCCGAGCATGACGGGGCCGCCGAGGAGTAGGGGTCATGACGTCCACGGCGCGCAGCGTCGGACGTTGTGCGCGAGGGCTTCGAGTACCTCGGAGCGGGTCACCTGAGTGGGGAGCAGCCGGGTCAGGTGGGAGGGCATGTCCGGCTGGCCGGGTGGCAGGAAGCCGATTTGGGCTACACGGGCCATGCCGCGTGCGCGAGGTTGCGGGGTGGAGGGATCGGCCAGCAGGGGTCCGGTGGCCGGGCGGCCTGCCTCGCTGAGGAAGTCGATGCATGCTTGTTCCAGGTCGGCTGCGGTCAGGCGGGCGGGGCCGGCGGTGACCCAGTGGAGGCCGGGAGCCGTTGCGTTGCCGCAGATCTGGGCTTCGGTCAGTGCGGTGACGTAGTCGACGAGGGTTTCCATCGGGAGGATGTCGGTCCAGTGGTCGGGGTGGACGGGCAGCGAACCGGGTCGCGCCTGCAGCATGGCGGTGAACAAGGCGTGCGGGAACTGGTGTCGCGGGGCGGTGAGCGCGTTTCGGGCGGCGAACAGGAGCGCGGTGCGCACGACCGCGACAGGCTGGCTGCACTGGGAGGCCAGTTCCTCGCCTCGGCGCTTGGACTGGCCGTACGCGCGCATGGAGCAGGCGGCGAGGTCGTCCCCGGGGATGTCGAAGGCGGCTGAGGCGGAGGAGAGCAGGACTACGGGCACGCGGGCGTCCTCAGCGAACTCCAGGATCCTGCGGGTGCCCTCGGCATTGACGTTGTCGAACGCGGTGCGGTCGCGGGGGGCGAAGTCGGTGAGACCGCCACAGTGCACGATGACGTCGATGCCGGCGGCCAGTTCGCGGCGCTGGCTGCTGCTCAGGCCCAGGCCGTCGGCGGTCAGGTCGGCCTGCACGCACGTGGTGGCGCCTTCGGGGAGGCGGCGGTGGACGAACGCGGTGACGTCGTGGCGGACGGCGAGTGCCGGGAGAAGGTTCGCCCCGATCACGCCGGTCGAGCCGGTGAGGAGGACGGTGGGACGGGCTGCGGTCATGGGGGCCTCGGAACTGGAGGAACGGGCACGGGGCAGCCCTCTGTGCGGGATACCCGGCAATTGGGATGTCGGGGCCGGGGCCGGGGTCGGGGGAGTGGCCACGGTCAGTTCACACGCCGTCGGCGGGAAGGATCCCGTACGGACCGGCGCTGGGTACGGAGCGGTGGGAGAGCCGGGGGAGGCGGGCGCTGGCTTACCTGGGGCGGGAACGGGTTTCGGTGAATCGGGTCATCGCTGGCCGTCCGCCGCGCGCATCGCGGCACTGAGCGATGGCGCGGTCGAATATTCCACGGGGTGGCAGTAGGCGAGGCCATCGAGGGACTGCCCGGTCGCGAAGCGCGTCAGCAGGTCGCCGGCCAGATCTGGGAGCTCCAGATGCATCGCGTGGTCGGCTCCGTGCACCAGCACGACGCGGGCGTCCAGGCAAGGTGAAGCAACTTCACGGCACAGGTCGGGCGGAGTGAAGAGGTCGTGCTCACCGGTGGCCACCATGACGGGCACGGTGATCGGCGGCTGCGGCGACGGCGCCTGGTGCAGCAACCTCAGAGTGTTGTTCCGGTACTTGTCCCGGTCCACCTCACCGATGTCACGGAACATGGAACGCAGGATGCGGCGCACCGCCGACTGGCGGGTCACCCGCTCGCCCGGCGTGGAGCGCAAAATGATGTCGGCGCTCAATTCGGCGAACGCCTCCATTCGCTTACCTGCCAACAGATCCACGGTGCGGCGCAGATCCTCCCGGACCGCGTCGGGGACCCACAGGAGTGGTCCCGCAAGCACCAGGCTGCGTACCGCCTGGGGACAGGTCTGGGCATAGCGGTGGGCGATGCCCGAACCGTACGAAGCGCCGAGCACATGCACCCGCCGGTGCCCGGCCGCCTCCAGCAGGTCATGCAGGGCGCCTGCGAGGAAGTCCAGCCCGTAGGAGGCGGGCAGCGTGTCCGCGTCACCCCACCCGGGCAGATCCACCGTGAACATGTGAAACGTTTGGGCCAGAGCCGCCTCGAAGCGGCCCCATGCCGTCTTGCGCTGAAGAGCCCCGCCGATCAGCACGACCGTTTCCGCCGCAGGGTCGCCGTGCCACAGCGTGCGACCCTCGGACTTGTATCCGCCATAGCTGGACACCACGAACTCTTCGAAGGCCAAGACGCTCTCCTGTTCTTGTGACCCGTGAGGACCCCGGCCCCGCGCCGCCCGTAGCGGCCACGGCGGCGGCGTACGCGCCATCAGGTGCAACGATCTTGGCCACGTGGCGTCACGCGGATGGCGCAGAGCAGCGCCCGGCCTGAACGTGGCTTTGAGTCGAGTGCGTTCGTCGGTTCAAGCCCCTTCGCAGCAGACGGGCCGCAGCGGGGTCGTCAGGTTCTGTGTTGCGCCCGTGAAGCACTCAGCTGCCGCTCCTCTGCCTGATCCGGGCGGGTGCCGGTGCGGTGCCGGCCGGGGCGTGGAGGGCGAACAGGCGGCTCTTGACGTGATCGCTGAGCCAAAGAGGCGCCGCACATTGCAGGGCGGTGCCCAAGTACGCGTCGACGCCGACGGTGTACCTGCGACGCGGCCGTTGGACACGGAGAGCCCTGGCGATGGTGCGGGCCACCGGCTGCGGTCCGCCGGCCGACCGCTGGATGCGGGAGAAGAGGCTCGCGGCCCGGTCATGGACGCCGGCGTCGGCGTCGCCAGCGGTCAAGCCGGACAGATCCTCCTGGGCCCGGTCCCAGAACGGGGTCGCGACCGTGCCGGGCTCTACGAGGACCACCTGCACGCCGTAGCGGCGGACCTCCATGCGCAAGCTGTGCGTCGCCGCGCTGAGCGCGTGCTTGCTCGCGGAGTACCAGCCGTTCATCGGTGCCGGAATCCGAGCCGCGGCGGAGGAGACGGTCACGATCCGCCCCCTGCCCCGCTCACGCATCGCAGGCACGGATCCGGTCCTCCGACACATCGGTGATCGCACCCGTCAGCGGGATCCCGGCGTTGGCCACCAACGCATCGGGGCCACCATCGGTGAGCTCAGCCACTCTCCCGGCAGCCTCCCGGCAGGAGACCGGGTCAATGAGGTCCATGACCACCGCGTCCAACACCAGCCCCTGGTCGCGGGCGGCCCGAACCAGAGCGTCGGCCTTGTCTTGCGAGCGGGCAGTCCCGATCACCCGTCGGCCCTGACGGGCAAGGAGCAGAGCAGTGGCCAGCCCGATCCCACTGGTCGCACCCGTCACCAACACGCTGGCCGGCCAACCGGCACTGCTCGTCTGCTCATTCACGTGCCGCTCCATTGGTATGTCAGTAGACATCCCGCCGCGAGCCAGGTCCCGGAGGTTCTGCCCCCGGCCTCGGCCGAGATGTGCCTTCGGCGACAACGACGTCACACCGGCTCAGGGCACGCACTGTCTGCGCAGGACCGCTCGACGGGCTCCCGACGTCTTCAGGCGCCCCACTACGAACCGCGGCATAGACCAGCACAATGAACCAGTCGACGCACCGGTTCGTACGCATTCGAGTCCGAAAATCCGAAAATCCGCGAATCCGAAAATCCGCGAACCCGCGCGCTTCCGCCTTCGACGTCCTCCAGCAAGACGGCACCGAACTCCTCGCCCGGCCCCAGCTTCTCGTCCTTGGCCGCCACGACCACCACGGCCGCCTCCGCGCCGTTTGCCGGACGGTACCGCTGTGCCCGGACACGGCCCAGCAGGTTGCCGAGCACCTCACCGCAGCGGGCCCGGAGCATCCGTGGACAGACTGGTCAAGCTGCCGTGTCATCGATGGCAGTTGGTGGTATTGGGCACTGACGCGTAGTGACATCAGTTCAGGACCGCGTGATGCTGGAGCTTCCCCTTGTTCGTGGGTACCTGGAGAGAGGGACATGCGGTTCCAGGGGAAGCAGTGCCAGGTGGGAAGTAAGCACCCGGAGCGGTACACCGGTGAGTTCAAACGGGGTTCCGGCGGGCGCTGGACGGCCATCTGGTTTGCCCCTGACAGCAAGGGCGGATTCACCCGGAAGGTACAGGGCTGCGGGAGGCTGCAGACGCCGGCCGACAGCCGCGCCGTGGGGCGGACGGGCGTTGCGCGTACGTGAAGGGAGCGGCTGTCGGAGGCCACCGCCGGACATGTGGCGGGACTTCGGCGGCATCCCGTAAGTCGGCGTCCCCATCGCGCGCAGGCTGCTCCACCCCGACCGGACAACCAGACCGCAAGGTATGAATCACATGAAATGTCCCGGCCGAGTCTTAGCCGACGGCACGCACCGATCGGAAGCGGCCCACTGAGTGCTGAAGCGGAGCGCTCTCGTGAGGCGCTGACCCGCTCGTATGCGAGCCGCTCCGGCTACGGCCGCGGCGCTCTTTGACGGCACTTGTGTGACGGCGCTGCCACGCACCACAACGAACCGATATCGCTCGACTGCCGGTGATCCACACCCCCGTCGCCCACGGTGACTTCAGCACCCTCCCGCTCCTGCCGGCGCGTCCGGTCGCGCCGGGGCGCCCACCGCACGGACTGGACCCTCCTTTCGCTCCAGCACCCGTTTTTCCCCCGAAGAGGAGAGACACACCCGCCATGCCCGCAAAGCGCCACCCCCTGCCCAGATGGGCCGATCCGCAGACCCCCACGACGTCACTTGACACCCAGTCCCTCAGTCGCCGCGGACTCCTGCGTCGCGCCGGTCTGTTCGGCGCCACCTTCGCGGCCGCCTCACTGCTGCCGGCCACTGAGGCATACGCCCTGACGCCTCCCCGGGTCGGCGGCAACGATCCCGACCTCGTCTACCTGGTCGGCGACCACCACAACCACACCGTCTACAGCCACGACGCGAAGTACACGTTCTCCCAACTGGCTGCCGCAGGCGCAACATACGGCCTGGACTGGATGGTCTTCACGGAACACAGCAACTTCGGGCACGCCCTCTACGGCGCCCAGCTGGAGCACAAGCAGATACTCCAGGCCCGCGCCGACAACAAACGCATGCTGATCTTCCAGGGCCTGGAGTGGTACATCCCCGGCGCCGAGCACTGCACCGTCTTCTCGCCTCCCGGCCGCCACGAGGTCGAACTGCTGACGCGCTTCGAGGAGGCGTACGACGGCAAACTCCTCGGCTACACCGCAGGCGCGCCGGACCATCCCGATACCCCGCGCAACGAGGCCCACGCCGTCAAGGCTCTCAAGTGGCTCGACCAGCAGCGCCGCAGCGGCTACGTCGACGATGTCCTCGTCCTCGCCAACCACCCGCTCCGGCTGGGCATCGACTCACCGCACGAGATGCGCAACTGGCGTGACGCGGCCCCCGAGATCATGATCGGCATGGAGGGCGCCCCGGGCGCCCAGGCCGGCGCGTTCCCGGGCCTGGGGGGCCCGAACAACATCCGCGGCGAGTACACGAACTCCCCGTCGGGGAACTCCTGGCCGGGCTATCCGCGCGAGGCGTACGTCACCTACGGCGGCTTCGACTGGGCGACCGCGACGGTCGGCGGTCTGTGGGACGCGATGCTGGCCGAGGGCAGGCTGTTCACCATCACGTCCAACTCCGATGTCCACCGGGTCGCGTACGACACCTGGAAGAACGGCGACTGGCTGCCCGGCCAGAACTTCGACAACACCGGCCATGTCCCGGATCCGGTGAACACGACCGAACCGCAGCCGGGCAGTGACTTCTGGCCCGGCCAGTTCAGCCGTACCCACGTCGGCGTCACCAAGTACGGCTACCGGAACGTCATGGCCGGGATGCGGGCCGGCCGAGTGTGGGTCGATCACGGCCACCTCCTCGACGGCATCGACGTACGGCTGCACGGCGAGAAGGGCACCGGCCGCGGCACCACGCTCGGCGGTCGGCTGCACGTCCGGCGGGGCGAGCGGCTCACCCTGACCGTCACGGTGACGACGTCGACCCGCCGAAACCCGTACGGCGAAATCCCGCAGCTCGCGCACGTCGACGTGATCCGCGGTGTGGTGCGCGGACCCGTCGCCGACCGCGACGAGTGGCGGGCGCCGGACACCCGGGTGGTGCACACCTCCGACGTGTCGGAGCGCACCGGGACGTACACCCTCACCATCCCTGTCGAGGCCGGGGACGAGTCCTTCTACCTGCGGCTGCGCGGCAGTGACGGCAAGCGCACCGGGGCGGGCTACCTGGGCGCCTCGATCGACCCCAACGGACCGATTCCGCACGTGCCGGGCGACGGCAACCCCTGGCTCGACACGTGGTTCTACACCAACCCCATCTTCATTGAGACGAAGGGCTGTTAAGCCATGAAGAAGTTCCTCGTACTCCTGGGGGCACTGGCCCTGGCCGCCGCCAGCGGAACGGCGACCGCCGTCGCCTCCGGCTCCCCCTCCTCCGACAGGTGGACCGAGACCGGCGTCTCGTACGTCAACTCGCGGGCCGGCGGCCAGGGCCTGGCGTCCTGGAGCAACGGCAGCCTGCTGTTCCGCGGCAACGGCTCCATCCCCCAGGACCTCAGAGACGAGGGATGGACCCACGTCGGCGACCCGGAGATCGCCCGCCAGCACATCTTCGACGCCTACCAGGGCAATGGCGGCGCGACTGCCAAGATGTTCGCCGTCACCACCCGGGGCGGAAAGCGCCTCGTCTACACACATCAGCTCCAAGGCGACGAGCGGATGAACAATTCCTTCGCCGCCGTCTCCCCCGACGCACAGTGGCTGGTCTCGGGCGAATGGGACCAGCAGGACCGGCTCCTGGTCTTCCCCGCACCGCTCTTCAACGCCCAGGCCCCCGCGGGTGGCGGCGAGCTTCCCGAGGCAGGCCGGATCTCCCTGGACCACCCGGTCCGGGACATCCAGGGCTGCGACTTCGTCTCGGCGAGGCGCCTGGTGTGCGCCTCCGACGACAGCACCCTGTCGCTGTGGCCGGTGGAGCGCCCGCTGTTCCAGGTGGACCTCGACCGCGCGCTCGACGGCAAGCCCGTCACCGGCCACGTCTCCGTCATCCTCCCCCTCCCGCAGCGCTCCACCTGCGCGGGAACCGACTTCGAGACCGAAGGCGTGGACTACGACGCCCGTACCGGCACGCTGCGGGTCGAGATGATCCCGCCCGGCGAGTGCGCCGCCTCCACCGCCGTCTACACATACAGCGCCCACTGACGCCGTTTCCGGGCCCGAACACAAGAGGCCCGGCCATGGCCGGGCCTCTTGCGCACTCGTGAGTCCGGCTGGTTCAACGACCTGCCGGACAAGGATTCGGATGCTGCCGCTTGAAATCCAGTGGACCAGGTTCGCGGCCGTGTGCACGGCTGTTTCCACGGCCTCCTGGGTCATGGGGGAGCGGGTGGGTCCGCCCTCGTGACGAAGCCGGCCGGCGGTATCCTCACCCGGCTAAGCGAGTTGCCTTCTTCGCGAAGGAGATGAAATAGGCACGAAGTGCCTGTTCATCGACGCGGAGAAGGCTGCTGGACGCCATCCGGTCGCCCGGCTGTGCCGGGCACTCAACGTGCCCCGGTCCGTCTACACGCGCGGCTCGCCGGGCGCGAAGCCGCAGCCGAACGCGCCTGTGCGGAAGATGAGTCGGTGACGGAGATACGGAAGGTCCACGCCTCCTCGCGGGGCGCCTACGGAGCCCCGCGGATCACGGCGGCGCTGCGCCGAAAGGGCCGGAGGACAAACCGGAAGAAGGTGTGGTCGGGTACGCGATGGCGGACCATTACCGCGCCGAGCTCGTCGCCGACGCGCTGAAACTGGCTGCCGGCCGCGAGGCCCTGAAGGTGGGATGTTTACACCCGACCCGCACACCACAAGAGAGGGACCGAGCCCCGCCGAACTCGATCAGACCTATGACAGTTGCCCGAGTGGCCCTACCCTGCGGCAATGCCAAAGATCAGCTTGAACAACGACACCCCGAAGACGCTCTGCATCTGGGTCGAGCCATGGGGCGAGGACTACTGGATGAACCCCAAGGAGCGGTTCACGATCGCCACCGAAACCCCTGAGGGGGTGGACTCTGACGAAGCGCCCTTCGACGTTTCCTTCCACGACCAAGGCGTCAGCGTCTGCGTGAACATCGGCTACGAGGCCGTCGTCTACGACCAGTCCGGCGCCGAATTGGATTGCGGACACCAGCGCCCCCTCGAAGTGCTCCGGACCTGGACCGAGTCGGCCGAAGCCGCCGCCCAGCGAACCACCGACTCGTCCATAGTCCGGACGATGCGCGAGTATGCCGGGCTTCTGCGCCAGGCACTCACACAAGCCGAAGCGACCGATCAGCAAGCACAAGAACGCCCACCATCACCATGACTGCACGCCAGGCCAGTGGTTAAACGACAAGCTGACTGCGCCGGGAACTCGTCTGCCGTGGCCGCCGATGGGCCTCAGCGCGAAGTGAGGGCCTGGACCCAGAGGCAGGCCGTATCAGCATCGCCGGGGTGGCTGAAGCCGCGGCGGCCGCGGGCAAGCACACGGCGATACCGCTTGGACTGCCTCTTCTTTCCGCCACTGTCAACTGGGAGAACAGGCATGACGGGTACTGCCGAAGGAGGGAACCGGCAGTGAAGGACCCGCAGGCGCGGATGCCAGGCCGGCCCGTCGGCCGTTCAATCGGCTGAAGCCGGAGGTCTTCAGCAACTGCTCGCACAAGCTGGCGCTCGTCGAGCACCTGCGCTCACTGATCGAGGCCGCGGACCTGGCCAGCAAGCACGTCGCCCCGGGTGGGGCGATGAGCGCCTCGGCCCTGTCGAAGACCCTTTCGGGAGACCGGCTGCCCCACCGTTCCACGGTCGAGGCGATCGTCCAGCTCTGCGGGGCGAGCGAGGAGGTCCGGGCCCTGTCGCTGTGCCTGCACACCGCGGCCCTGGGCGAGGCGCACCCGGCGTTCGCCGAGCGCCTGGCGATGTCCGACGCCTACGAGGAGGCCCTCGTCCTCCATGACCGGATCCAGGCCCGTCTGGAGGACGTCCTTGGCGAGCAGCACCGCCGGCGGGCCGACCACGACGACCTCCTGGCCCGGCACGAGACGACGAGCCAGGCCCTCGCCACTGTCGAGGACGAACTCCGCACCCGGCACCAGCACCATCAGCAGGAGACCGCCCGCCTGAACGCCCTTGCGGGTTCTGCGGTCAGGCTCTGATCTCGTCCAGGAGCATGGGGTGCCTCGGCCAGCTCGGCGGGGAGGCGGGCTCAGGCGGCTTGCTGTTGGTCACTCGTTGATGGACGCCCTGTAGCCGGGGGCGTCGAGGACATTGACGGTCAGCGCGCACCTGCTGCTGACACGAGTGACGACTGGCCAGGTCATTCTCACGCCGACTACCACTTAACCCCGGTTACTGCGCCGTTCCTGCTTGGCCGTGCCGGTGCACCAGGTGCGTCAACTTCACGGGTGGTGGATTCACTCTTGTCGGGGATGGCCGCAAAGGTGCAGCAGGGACTTTCGGCCATGACGGGGCGGGCGGGAGAGGGGTGGGGGGCCTGCGTGGTGGCTGCGGTGGCCTTGGCCTCATTCATGACGGTGTGGGGGAGTGGTCCCGCGCGCGGATTCCGCAAACGTGCTTCGCGGGATTGGCCGAACCCCTCCGTTCGTCACTTTACGTGTTCGGTTGGATGCGATGCGCTACGGGGTGTTCGGCTCCGCCACGGCACGCACTGTGCGGCCGGCCCGGCGGCGCATTCCAGAAGCGTCCCGAGGGGAAAGAACCATGACCACACCTCCCGCTGCTCCGCTCCGCGTCGCCCTGGCCAACGGCAGCTTCGAACAGCCTGCCGTGACCGATGTGGAAATCCTGCCGGACGCCTCACAGACGCAGGCGGCCAAGCGGGTTCCGGGCTGGCTCACCACTGCCTCCGACCGCAAGATCGAGCTGTGGCATTCGGGCTTCAACGGTGTACCGGCGGCCGACGGTGCCCAGTTCGCCGAGCTCAACGCCAATGAGGTCTCCACGCTCTACCAGGACCTGCCGACCACCCCCGGTACGAAGCTGTACTGGCGGCTGTACCACCGCGGCCGCCAGGGGGACGACACCATGGCACTGGACATCGGCGCGCCGGGCTCCGCGGTGGAGCAGAGGCGCTTCACCGACGGCAACACCGCCTGGGGCTACTACACCGGCACCTACACCGTCCCGGCAGGCCAGACGCTGACGCGCTTCGCCTTCCGTTCCATCTCGGCTGCCGGAGGCAACCGGAGCGTCGGCAACTTCCTGGACGGCATCTTCTTCGGCACCGCCCCCTACGTGGTGCTCGCCAAGACCGCCATTCCCGCGGGGCCGGTGGAGGTGGGCGACGTCGTCACGTACCGCATTACCGCGAAGAACGAAGGCGGCGGCGGGGCCGAGAACCTCATCGTGAGCGACGTGATCCCGCAGGGCACGACGTACCTGCCCGGCTCCCTGCACATCGTCGACGGCCCGAACGCCGGAGCGAAGAGCGACGCGCAAGGAGACGACCAGGCGTACTACGACGCCCAGGCGGACAAGGTCGTCTTCCATCTCGGCAACGGTGCTTCCGCAGTGGAAGGGGGCAGCCTGCCCAGCACCGAGACCCTGCCGGCAGGTACCACGGTGGAGTACCGGGCCGTCATCGACAGGGCCAGCGCTGGCAAGCAGATCAGCAACACCGCAACCGCCTCCTACGAGAACCGGCTCGGTGACACGCCGGAGCCCCTGACGTCCACCTCCAACGAGCAGGTCACACAAGTCAAGCCGGCCGCCGACCTGACCGTGGCGAAGGCAGCCGACGCCACCACCGTCACCGTCGGCCAGACGGTGACCTACCGCATCACCGTCCACAACACCGGCCCCAACGACGCCACCGGCGTCACCGCCACCGACCAGCTCCCCGACGGCCTCACCTTCCTCTCCGCCGAAGGCCCCGGAAGCTACGTCCCGGCAACCGGGCAGTGGACCGTGGGAGACCTGGCCGACGGCGCCACCGCCACCCTCGTGCTGCGGGCCAAGGCCACCAAAGCCGGCCTGATCGGCAACACCGCCACCGTCACCGGCAACGAAAAGGACCCCGACACCACCAACAACACCGACACCGTCAGCGTCTGCGTCGAACCGGCCCCCTCCTGCTGCGACCCCTGCGCCAGCCAGGAATAGCCCCCAGCCAATCGCCACGAGGACCACTTGCCGTCAACTACTCCCGGCTCAGCCCTGCGGGAGTACACGGCCGGGAGTAGGGCTCCGGGGCCCTACCGCTACTGTCCGCGACCGCATGAGTTTTGGCGGCCGGTTCCCGCGACGGGACGCGTGGTATTGCCCAGGACGCGTGTCCGGCGGGCCTGGTGGGCGTTCGCCTGCGAGGATCGGTCGGCTGGAGTCGGGGGGATCCGCGGTGAAGCGAGGGCCCCTTGAGGCTCCGCCCCCGTATGTCCCCGGCCGGCGCCCCCCGCTGGCCGGGGCCCCGCCCCGGCCAGCCCCCCGGCTGGTCGGGGTTCTTCGGCTCGGAGCGGCCGTTCTCCCCGGTCGTTCACCGTCTGAGGCGTCTTCAACGCGGCCGCGAGCCGGGCCTGCGTGACACCTGCCGCCTCACGCAGCCGCGCCCGCTCCGCCGGAGACGTCAACCGGGGCTCACCCTCCAGCAGCGCTGTGTCGCGCGGCCCGGTACCCAACTGCACTGATTGTCGGGGCCGCCCGGGTGTGGGCGCGTGCGCGGGCGGGGCAAGGTCGCGGTCGGGATCCGGCCGGTGTCGGCGGGGACGTGGGAGGGGGCGGTGTGCTGGTGGATCGGGACTGGTGGACGGTGGAGTTCGGGGACGCGCACGCGGGCGCGGTGGGTGTGCTCGTCGGCGGCAGTGAGCCGGGTCCGGTGTATTTCGATGTCGGGAGTGGTGCGGACGTGGCGTCGACCATGCACTGGACGGCCTACGACGGCCGGGCCACCCGCCCGCGTGCCGAGGCGCTGAGGGCGAGTTGCGCGTGCGGATGGCGAGGTGCCGCAGAGTACCCCGTGGACTGGGACGCGATCGGCGACCAGCCGCGCAGTAAGGGGGGCGGGTTCCATGCGGAGGACGACATCCTTGCTCAGCTGGCCGCAAAGGATGTCTCACCGAAGCAGATCAACGCGCTCTACACCGAACGGCAGCCGCGCCCGGTGTGCGGATCGAATCTGGAGAACCTCCTCAAGGACGGTACAGAGATCACGTGGTCCGTTCAGTGGGGATCGAACGGAGTGATGAACAGGGCTTTCGAAGATGTTCTGGCAGGTCTGATCCAAGCCCAGGGGCGCCCCTAGGTCCTGATCTCGGTCGGCTAGCCCCGTAAGATGCAATGGGGTGGGTGACCCATCACGTCACCCACCCCTTCTCCTCACCTTATGGCGAAATGACAGCGGATAGCGATGTTCGAAATCAAGAAGGCGAGCGAGGTTGAGATCGCCAAACGAGACGACCTGGCCGGCAAGGTGGCCGAAGCGTTGGCGATGGCCGGGTTCACCGTGCATCAGGACGTAAACCAGGCGTCTGCCACGCAGGGCGCTCTGGTCTGGGTGGACTCGGCAGATGACTCCAGGGGTGGAGTCTTCGTCCAGTGGCTGATCAATCCGTCCCTCAGTCGCGCTGCAGTGGAGAGTACGCAGAAGGGCGAGATCCAGTCGCCGGCATTCCGGCATTTCGGCTTTGTGACCGAGCATATGTACGCGACGTTGATCGCAATTCTCGGATCCGCGGGCTTTCAGGCTGGCGATGCCGATGATGATATGAGTCCCTACTTGATCCGTGTTGAAGGCTGATTTTTGAGGGAGGCTGGCTACTCAACTTGATTGGGTGATGTCGGAGCCGTTCGCCTGACGGCGGCCGGTCCGCTTCAGACCGTGTCCTATGTGGTCTGGCGGACGAGTCGCTTGTAGCAGCACAGGGCGGCGGCGAGGCCGAGAAAGGCCAGGTAGTTGCGGGGATGACGCTCATAGCGGTGGTTGAGCCGGCGGTAGCCGGTCACCCATGAGATGGTCCGCTCGATCACCCACCGGCGGCGGCCGAGCCGCTCTGATGACTCGATACCCTTGCGGGCGATGCGACACCGATTCGCTTGCCGCGTAGCCATTTCCGCAGTTCAGGTATGTCGTAGGCCTTGTCGGCGTGCGGCGTTGGGGTTTGAAGTGACGTCCGCGGTGGGGCTCGTGTCTCGTTTGGTGACCGAGCACCATCGGCTTCAGCGCTTGGCTGTCGTGGGTGTTGGCGGCCGAGATGCCGATGAGGAGGGGCAGCCCGTTCGCGTCCGACAGGACGTGCATCTTGGAGCCCTGCTTGCCCCGGTCCACGGGGCTCGGACCTGTGAGTTCGCCCCCTTTTTTGGCCCGGACGTGTGCGGAGTCGAGTACTGCCCGGGAGAGGTCGAGCAGACCGGCATCGTCGAGCCGGTGCAGGATCTCCTCGTGCAGTCGGCCCCATACGCCGGCTCTCGACCAGATCAGGAACCGGCGATGGGCTGTCGACTTCGATATCCCGAAGCAGGGCGGCAGCGATCGCCAGGCGCAGCCGCTGACCAGCACGTAGATGATCGCGGCGAAAAGCGTCTCATCAGGCTTGTCCTGCGTCCGCCGCCCTGCGGCCGCACCCTCGATGGCGGGATCAGGGGCTCCGCGATCTCCCACAACCCGTTCGGAACAATCCAGCTCCACGTACCCCGCCCCATGAACGGCTCAATGTCCGCCTCACCACATAGGACACGGTCTCAGGCGTCGTTTCTTTTGGCGTGATCGTTCGTTGCACCGTGCATGACGGATCTGGTTGAGCGGCTGGTGCCGGACGAGTTGTGGGTGCTGTTCCGGCGGGTGGTACCGCCGACCGAGGTCATACGCCCGCAGGGCGGCGGCCGCCGTCGAGCGGGTGACCGCGAAGCCTTGGCCGCGATCGTCTTCGTGGCGACGTCGGGCTGCACCTGGCGGCAGCTGCCGCCGGTGTTCGGCCCGAGCTGGCAGACGGTCTACCGGCGTTTCGCCCAGTGGAGCCGGGCCCGTGTCTGGGCCCGGCTCCACCGCGTCATCCTTGACGAACTCGGCGCCCTCGGGGAAATCGACTGGTCGCGCTGTGCGATCGATTCCGTCGGCATGCGGGCTGCAAAAGGGGGTCTCTGACAGGACCGAATCCGACCGACCGCAGCACGTTGGGATCGAAGATCCATCTGCTCGCCGACCGGAACGGACTGCCGCTGTCGCTGGGCATCTCCGCAGCGAACATGCATGACAGCCAAGGCCTTTAACCGCTCGTGCGGGGCATCCCATCGGTCCGCTCACGCCGAGGCCCGCGACGGCGACGACCGGCGAAACTACACGCCGACAAGGGCTACGACCACGATCACCTGCGTCGATGGCTCCGCAAGAGCGGCATCCGCCACCGCATCGCCCGTAAAGGGATCGAGTCCTCACAGCGGCTCGGCCGCCACCGATGGGTTGTTGAGAGGACCGTGTCCTGGCTCGCCGGCTGCCGT
The DNA here is from genome assembly GCF_001279655.1 of Streptomyces sp. WM6372. Lineage (NCBI taxonomy): Bacteria > Bacillati > Actinomycetota > Actinomycetes > Kitasatosporales > Streptomycetaceae > Streptomyces > Streptomyces sp. WM6372. The sequence continues at coordinate 41,596 of NZ_LGDB01000175.1, forward strand.
CGGCTCCACCGCCGCTGCGAGCGCAAGGCTGAACACTTTCCCGCCTTCGCCGGCATAGCCGCAGCCCTCATCTGCCACCGCAGACTCGTCCGTGTGGACGGGCAGGAACAGTCAGCGTGAGGCCCCCGACACTGGCGACCCAGACACCGAACGGCATGATCTCCGGCTCGGTCCCGGTCTTCACCGAGACGCTCTGCACGTCGTCCAGATCCGACCAGGCGATGGAGCCTGGCTCGCTGTCGGCCAGAAAGCCCTCGACAATCGGACCGAGGTCGTCGGAAGCCACATAGGTACCGGCGAACGGCAACGCATCTGAGGGCACAGAACCGGTCGAGCACCGAAGCTGCCCGGCCTGTTCGTCGTGCCACACGTAGAACGTCGCCACGCCGGGAAAGCCCAGATCCCGAATGCGTTCCCGGATGGCAGCAGCAGTCCGCTCGAAGGCAGCCACCACCGCGGCGACGGACAACGAACTTCTGTCCTCGTCCGCCGTACTCAGCGACCAGGTGTTGGTCTCCCACTCCACCCGCCGGTCAGCCGGCTCCAGGACCAGGGGCTCGGCCGCCACCTCAGCAATCCACGTCAACAGCACCACAGCAGTATCCTGCACAGCTCGGCCCGAGAACCACCAAAAGAAACGATGTCTTACTGATGGTTTCAAAATGAGATCCGGAGACAGCGAAGGCATATGCGGTGCAGCCGGTTGAGGCGAGGGACCCGCTCGGCCTGCCCCATGCGGCTCTGTCTCCCAGCCTGACCCACGCGGCTGGCAGCCGCACAGACTCGCCCGTCCGGCCTGGGCACCGTGCATAGTGTGCTCATGGATCGATTCGTGGGTCAGGCCCGCCTCGAATGGTGGGCCAATCACGCGACGTGCCTTGAGAAGTACGACATCGACATCACCGTCAGTGTCGACGCGGTCGGCACGTGGCGGGCAACCGGTCGGCATGCCAATGCCCTCGACACGATCCAGCGCGAGGGCTGGGACTTCCTCATGGAGATGGACCCCCACTTCTCCATTGTGTTTCCCGGCGAGGAGAGCGGCGGGATCTTGGTGAGAGTCCTCGAGGTGGAGGATGGAACTCTCACGCTCACGGAGGCGTCGGACGGGAGGTTCGGTGACCATCACCTTCGACCTCCCCTGAGATCAGCCCCCAAGGACAGGAACCGACTCTGCCACCCTGCCACCGCCTCCGGCATGTCGCCGCTCACTGATCTTTCAGAATGAAGTTCGGAGACGGTGAAGGCACATGAGGCTGCAGGCCAGTTCGAGCAGGCCCTGGTGCAGATCCGCGCGTCGTTCGTAGCGGATGCGGAGCCGCTTGAACTGGTGCAGCCAGGCGAAGGCACGCGCGCCGACCCAGCGCACCTTTCCCGGTCCGGAGCCGTGTGCGACCCCGCGTCGGGCGATCATCGGCTTGATGCCGCGCTTCCACAGCAGACGACGGTACTTGTCGAAGTCGTTGCCCCGATCGGCAGACAGACGCCGGGGCTTGCGGCGGGGACGTCCTCGCAGGCCCCGAATCGCTGGGACGGCGTCCAGCAGCGGCAGCAACTGGGTGACGTCATGTCGGTTCCCACCGGTGAGCGTGACAGCAAGCGGTGTGCCGTGGCGGTCGACGATCAGATGGTGATGGGAGCCGGGACGGGTACGGTCGACGGGCGAGGGACCGACGGGATCCCCCCTTTCAGGGCCCGGACATGCGACGCGTCCACGGCGCAGTCGTCCAGGCCTAGAAGGTCAGCGCGGCGCAGTTCGGCCGGCAGGGCGGCATGCAGACGCGGCCAGACGCCGGCCTCGGTCCAGTCCCGCAGCCGGCGCCAGGCCGTCACCCCGGAGCAGCCCACGGTCTCGGCCGGAACATCGCGCCAGGCGACACCGGTCCGCAGCACGTACATGACGCCCGCAAGGGCCGCCCGGTCCGGAATCCGAAGTCGACCCGGCTAGCGACGGCGCCGTTCGGGAGCGGACGGCAGCAGCGGAGCCACCCGCTCCCACAGGTCATCCGGAACAAGATCAGCACGCACTCGGAACACCCTGCCGACCAAGATCACCGGATGCAAGACCCACAGCTCACCTCATTCTGAAACGATCAGTTAGTGGCCGCTGACCGATCGGTGCCAGTCCACGCCGTGATCACCGGCTCGATCAACGACCACTGCTCAGCGATAAGTCGCCTTGGGATGGCTTCCGTTCACTCACCCCGCCACCCCACGACCACCGGCCGCGGGCCATCGGATTCCGCCCGCACCCACACCATCGGGCGGCGACAGAAACACTCAAAGAATCACGGACCGCCCACTCAGACCATCAGCAGTTGCGACGGGCTTTCCACGCCTGGTGCTTGGAATACACGTTGGCCCACAGGACAGTGCGCTCATCTGCCGTGGCGTCGTCGAGGGCTAGGCCAAACACGTCGGCGAGAGCACCGAACCAGTCGCTGGCCCTCTCCAGTTCCCGCTGGTTGCGGCCGGTGCTGTCTGTCCGGCTCAGGATGCACCCCTCGAGCGCATCCACGCCGCGGGTATCCCTGCGCATGGCGGAAACGATGCGGACGAACCCCGAGTCTGGCGATGTCGACAGTTCCCGATGCAATCTGATGAAGTCGCCCGGTCCCGCGGGGGCCAACGAGAAGTCCATGCCGACGAAAGTGCCGCGTGGGTCGTGGTCGAACCGCCAGCCGCCCGGTTCGACGCCCGAGCGCGTCAGCCCGTAGGTGAAGGGGCCTTGCCGGTACGTCGCTGCGCGCAGGGGAAGAGGTTCATGCAGTGCATCACCGAGCCCGACGTCGACGAACCACGACTGACCTTCGCAAGCCACAGTGAGTGTGAGGTGGTCGCCGGTTGCTCCCGGCGGCGGGGTCCGCGACGTGCTGTGGACGCCACCACGATGCCAGGAGACGGTGTATCCGAGCGCTTGCAACAGAGTGGCAAAGGCGCCGTTGAGATGGAAGCAGTACCCGCCACGCCCGCGCAGGATCCGGGCGATGGACTCGTGCGGATCTACGGTAGTCGCCCGTCCCAGATGGATCTCCAACGTCTCGAAAGGTACGCGTTCCACGTGCGCTGCATGGAGCGCACGCAGGCCGGCAGCCGAGGGCGGCCCTGGATCTGCAATCCCCAGGCGCTGCAAGTAACGTTGCACATCGACTTGCTGCATGGCAGAGACGCTAGCCACCGCTATGGAACCCAGCCTCGGCTGCGCGCCGGATATCCCCTACTCCGTTCGTCGTAGGACCAGCACCGACGCACGAGCGGTCCATGGGCTCCGGCGGGAGAACGCCCCGCTCCACCCTGCCCGGACACGTGACGTGCAGCGCGGTCGTGGTCGACCGCCACTGCGGCGTCTTGCCTATCCGTCACAACGCCACCGGCAAGCCGCTGGCACCGGACGGACACGTCGAGGCCGGCGACCGGACGCTTCTGGAAGCGGCGCTGCGCGATGTCCACGAGGAGGCTGGCATTCCACCCGGCGCCCCAGGGTCATTGCATGATGGGGAAGTGTCCGGTTTCGTCAGGTGAGGCCGAGGGCTCGTAGTGGTCGCGGCTGGTGTGTCGGAGAGCGGCGGCGATGTTGGTCTCGCCGTTCTGGCGGAAGAGGCTGATGACGAGGTTGCTCAGGCTGGCCTTGGCGCGGGGCAAGTGGCCGGTGCGGACTTTGGAGTCGTCCTCGCGGAAGGTCCGGTCACGGACGTGGTGCAGGAGGTTCTCGATGCCCCAGTGGCCTCTGATCCAGGCGGCGAGCTCGGTCGGGGTGGCGTCGAAGACGTCCAGGCTGGTAATCAGGTAGACCCGGTCGATGGTGAGCTTTCCGGTCGTCAGGTCGCGTCGCTGGCGCACGACCTCGAAAGCCTGCCGGGCGCCGGGGTAGTCGAGGAGCGATGGGAGGAGCTCCGTACGCCTGGTGCTCCTCCCATCCAGTGGTCGAACTTGCGAACCGTCGATGGCGCGGCGTGATCGGATGCGCCATGGGAATCATCTGGAACGCGAGCTACCAGTTCGCAGAGGGTTGGTTGGCGTGAACTGCGGCGGCGTAGGGTGAGCGCACGGTGTGCTGGTCGAGTTGGGGGTGGATGTGCGAATCCGTATCGAGAGCAGCGGTAGGGACAGAGAGTCCGGAGCAGAGGTGGACCTGACTGCGTTGTTCGCGGATTGGCTAGCCCAAGAACGAAGCACAGGCCCGTATATAGAAATCCGTCGAATCCGTACGGTCAGTGATGACGGCGGGATGTCTGGAGAACTGATCGGGTGGCTGTCACTGGCCCTGTCCTCCGGATTTTCAGCGGCGTCACTGGTCTACGCACACCAGACCTTCCGTGCCTCACTCCCCCCGCGCCTGCGGACTCCCGCGCGGCTGGTCATCGAGCATGGCGACTTCCGCATCGTCATCGAGGACGGCTCGCCGGAGGATGCGGCCCGGATCGCCCGCGCTCTGGCCGCACCTGAACCTGGGGCTCGACCCGCCCCTCCAGTCGCCCCCGCCGGAAGCGGGACACCGCATGCCGGCGAACCCGATGAAGGTCCCTGACCCCAAGGCGAGCCGGGCCGTCCTGGTCGGCGTCGATGCCTACACCCACCCCGATCTGGCGCCGCTATCCGCCGCGGCCGCTGCGGCGCAGCGACTGGCCACACTGCTCAGGGACCCCACGGTGTGGGGCCTTCCCGGCAACCAGGTAACCGTGCTCGGCGCGGGAGCCGCCACGGAAGATGTCCTGGGCGCGGTTCGCGACGCCGCCAGTGCAGCGACCGGAACAGTGATGGTCTACTTCGCCGGGCACGGACTCCGTGATCGCGATGAACGGCTCTATCTGGCCCTGCGGGACGCGGACGCCGACCATCCTCAGATCGGAACCCTGTCCTATTTGACCTTGCGTGATGTCATGCGTCAGGCAGGCTACAGGGCGCGCTACCGGATGCTCGTCCTGGACTGCTGCTACAGCGGTCTGGCCGGCGGAATGAATGCCAGCACCGCGCCGAGCCGCTCCGACCTCGCGCGAGCCCTCAACGAGCCACACATCCCGAGAACCGGCCCAGATGGCGGTGCGGATGATTACGGCAATCTGGTGCTGACTTCCGCGCCACCCACCCAGCGCTCGTTCGTCCGTCCAGGTTCCGCTTACCCAGAGTTCACGGGCGAACTGATCAAAACCCTCGACGAGGGCATCCCCGGCGCCGGGCCGCTACTGAGCATGGAACTGATCTGGCACCGGATTCGTGCCAGGCTGCGCGATCAGGGAAGTCCTGAGCCTCAGCAATTCGCCCAGAACACCGTCGCCCGGCAGATCAACTTCCGCAATCGTGCGGCCGCCGCAATGCCCTCCCATGGTCCGCCGTCAGCCCCGACGGATCTGCCGACCGAAACGCCGACCACCCGGCAGGCAATACCTCCAACCGATCCAGATGCGCCTGACAATGTAGTGCCGACCCGCCGCCTGGCCACACCAGAATCTGGTAGAGGTGCCCGTCGGCGCACCCTTGTCCTCGGGACGCTGGCGGTCGTCGGCCCCGGGATCGGGGCCGCGGTGACACTATGGCCAGAGAAGACCACCCAACCCAGCAAGGTGAAAAAACTCACCGCCTCGCCCACTGCGGAGGTGGCATTCAGCCCCGACGGCAAGACCCTTGTCCTCATCGGCTCGGACTCGCAGCTCAGAGACGCGGGCACCGGAGCCATCATCGCCACTTTCAACGAAACTTCCATATCCGTTGCATTCAGCCCAGATGGCAAACTGCTAGCGACCGGCGGGAAGTCCGGATCGAGTTCCTTCCTATTCTTGCGAGATCCGGTCACTGGTGTCGCCCTTGCCACTCTGAGTGCCCCCTCGCAGCTCGACATGCTGCCGGTGGCATTCAGCCCTGACGGTAAAACGCTCGCATGCGGAGGCGCCGTTTGGTGGTCGGTCGATGGCACTGGCAATACCGAGGACATGAAGGACAGTTTCCGACTGCTCGATGTGACCACCGGAAGCGTCATCGCAACATCGGCACAATACAATGTGCGGGCTGTAGCATTCAGCCCCGGCGGCAAGGCGATCGCATGCGCCAATTCCAACGGGTGCTGGCTCTGGGATGTGGCGTCCCAGACTTTCACCGCCCTCCCCATCGGTAGGACGACACACGCGGTGACGTTCATCTCGCCCGATCAGCTCATCACCAGCGGCGCGGATGGAACCCGGCTTTGGGACATAACAACGAAACGTATTACTGCCACATTTGCCACGGGTCACACATACACGGTGGCAGTGTCCCCCGATGGCAAGACTCTTGCCACGGGAGGGCCATACGACGATGTGCGGCTATGGGATATGGCCACTCGCCGAACCATCGGCACTCTTACCGCTAACACGACCCATTCCCTTGCATTCAGTCCTGACGGCAAGACCCTTGCGGGTGCCACTTCCAAACAGAGCACCAAGAATGCGTCTTTCGGTGTTCCCTATGACGAGGGATGCTGGCTGTGGCATATATCCTGACTAGGGATAACCGATTCCTTCGCCATGGTCGGCCGGAGCCAGGGTCATTGCGTGATCGAGGTCTGTTCGGGTTCGTCATGTGAGGCCGAGGGTGTGTAGGGGCCGGGAGTAGTCGCGGCTGGTGTGTCGGAGGGCGGCGGCGATGTTGGTCTCGCCGTTCTGGCGGAAGAGGCTGATGACGAGGTTGCGCAGGCTGGCCATGGCGCGGGGCAAGTGGCCGGTGCGGACCTTGGAGTCGTCCTCGCGGAAGGTCCGGTCACGGACGTGGTGCAGGAGGTTCTCGATGCCCCAGTGGCCTCTGATCCAGGCGGCGAGCTCGGCCGGGGTGGCGTCGAAGACGCCAAGGCTGGTGATGAGGTAGACGCGCTGGATGGTCAGCTTTCCGGTGCTCATGTCGCGGCGCCAGCGCACGGTCTGGATGGCCTGCCGGGCTCCGGGATAGTCGATGTGGTGGAACGCGGCGACCTTGAGCCGGCGGATCTCGTCGCGGTGGTGGGCCCGGTCTCGGGTGCGGTGATCCAACGGGATGTCCTGCCAGGGAAGCTTTCTGACCTGCGCGTTCAGGCCGTGGTGATTCTTCTTGACCATTGCCAGGTAGTGGGCGCCGCGCTCGCGCAGGTAAGCGCCGTGGCCGTGCTGGGTGTGCAGGGCGTCGGCGGTCAGGACGGTGTTCTCCAGGTCGGTGGTGTCCAGCAGGGGCTGGAAGGAAGGGATTTCATTGCTCTTGGAGGAGATCTGTCGCTGGGCGAGGACCACGCCTTGGTGGTCCATCGCGGCCAGCAGTTGGACGGCCGCGGCCGTCTGGGTGCGCGAGCCGCGTACGGTCTTGCCGTCGACCGCGACCGCCCGCAGGGCCGGCCGTTTCGGCTCCGGCCGCATCGAGGGTGGCCTTCGGGCCTGCAGATACGCGCCAATCGCCGCGTCCAGCGCGTCGCCGTCGATGTGCTGCAGCAGGCGGCGGACGGTGGCTGCGTGCGGCACGGGCCTGATTCCGGTGAGCGGGTCGGCAGCGAAGCCGAGGACACCCAGGACGTGCTGCGGGGCATCGGCGATCCACTCGCTGACCGCGATGAGCGAGCGGGCGCCGGTCAGTACCGCCGCGACGGCCGCGCACAGCAGCGCGAGGGCGGGATACCGTCGTCCCCTCCGGCCGCGCGGATCGGGCACCCGGCCCAGGAAGTAGCACAGGTCAGCAGCGTCATCCGCGGCGATGGAGGCAGCCTGGAGGGGCAGTTGCTCCAGCGCCGCGGGTATGGGCGATGATGTTTGGGCAGGCACGGTCTCGCTCGGTTCTCATGGGTTTTCGACAACCACATGATCACCGGCGCCCTGCCTGCTCTTTTTCCAAAACCCCGCCCGCAAAACGGTCATGACGTCGTGTCATGCATGAGAGCGCCACGAACCGGACGACTCGCGTTCATGCAATGCCCCTGCCCGGCGCCCTGCGCGCCACCGCCGAGTACGGCCCACTTCCCTTCGCTTCACCGAGGAAACCCCTGTCCTGATGGCCGACGGCAGGGCCAAGGACATCGGAGACGTCCGCGTCGGTGACGAAGTACTGGCTACCGACCCGCTCACCGGCGAAACGGCACCCAAAACTGTCGCTGCAGAGATCTTTGCCGAGGTGGTGTGGGACAACGCCAGCACCCATCACGCCAAGGCATTGCGGGAGTTCTGCGACCGCAACAGCGACTGGCTGACCATCGTCAAGCTCCCGCCCTACGCGCCCGATCTCAACCCTGTCGATGGCGTATGGGCCCACCTGAAGACGTCCCTGGCCAACCTCGCGCCCCGCACAATTGACGACCTCACCCCGCTCGTGAAGAACCGCCTACGCGGCATCCAACGCCGACCCGAGATCCTCGACGGCTTCATAGCCGAGACCGGACTCGGACTGGAGCCTCCGTAGCCAGTCACCCCACCCTTTCAACCGCAGCGGCAACGTCAGCGGACGGGGACTGCGGACAGCGGTGGGTCGTCGCCGTCGGGCGGGCTGGTGGTCTCGGCGGGGTTACGGAGGGCGTGGCCGAGGAGGTCAATGGCGTCGCGTTGGAGGCGGAGTCGGACGTGGGCGTAGACGGTGGCGGTGACACGTTCTTCGGCAACCTGCGCCCCGGCGTCGCGCTGCGCCAAGAAGCGCTTGCCGCCGGTATCCGCCCCGAAGCCGTCTACCACCGCCGCCGCGCGGACTGTGCATTCGCCCTCCGCACCGACCGGCAGCGCATTGCCCAGTAGCCCGCGGGGGACAGGTTGTGGGGGTATGCCGGTGGCTGTGTCCTGCGGGAGTCATTCCATGCCGAGTGCGACGTCGGGCCGACAGCGCGGGCAGACTTGTACGCCCTCGGCCAGAGCCCGCCGCGCCTCGTCCATGCTCATGCCCGTACAGCGCTTGCGGGCGTCCCAGCACGTTTGCTTACCTGGGCATGATGCCTCGAACCCTGGAAGCGGCTCCGCCCACGCAGGCAGCCCCCAAACTGGGCACGTTCGTCCGTACTTGCCTGAGCGCATTGACGAGTGCGCCGACAGCTGTCCCCACCCGCTGATCCCCGCCTCCGGATGGACCTGGAGAATGCCACGGTATGAACTCTCAGTCACTGTGGGGTCCTCTGGGGAGACCGCTCCACGCCGTGCGCCAGTACCCGCGCCGTGCGCCGCTGACCCTCGCGTATGTCTGCCTGCTCCTTGTCGGCCACCTATGGGCCAACCACGGGCTGTCGGCCGATCGGGCAGCCACCGTGTTGGGCTACCTCAGTACCAACCTGGACAACCTGCAAGATCACCCGCTGTCCGCGCTTCTCGGCAGTGCGCTGTTCTTCGACGGAACGCTCACGGACGTCACCTCGGTCGACTTCGCGGGTACCTTGATCACCTTCGGCCTCGGTGTCTGCTGTTTTCTGGCCTGGGTGGAGTGCCGGTGGGGAACGCCGCGCGCTGTAGCCGTGTTCTTCGGCGGACATGTCGTGGCCACCCTGTTCACCGCTGTGGTCATCGCCATCGCGCTGCGGCACGGCTGGTATCCGACTGCCGTGCGGCAGGCCTTGGACTACGGGGTCAGCTACGGGGCCCAGACCGTGCTGGCGATCGGCACACTCGCCCTGCCACGCCGTGGTCGCCTCCCTTGGGCCGTCTTTGTTCTCGCATGGCCTCTCGGCGGTGCCGACTGGACCGGTCCGCTGCCGGATTTCACGACAATCGGCCATCTCACAGCCGCGGCAGTCGGCTTCGGCCTGTTGGGCGTCCCGGCCGTCAGACGGCAACGGGTCCGCTCGACCGCGCCGTCCTCCGCTGCGAGCGGCCCCGGGCTGCACCGAGACTCCGTTCCGGCATCCTCACCGGCAGCCGGCACAGAGATACCTCCATCCGCCTGAGCCTCAGCGGCGACAAGAACGAGGCATGCACGGCCGTGTCTGTGTCACGAGGTCGCGGGCGGGGCTCCCGGGTCCTTGCCGTCGTGGTCGTCCTTCGCCTTCGCCGGTGCCTCGTCCTGTCCCAGGCCGATGCGGATCCAGAAGTCGCCCGCGTACTTCTCGTGGCCCGCGATCACGGCTTCCTCCACCGCCTCCTCGGCGAGTTGGACCCGGACGATCAGGGGTCCCGCACCGCACCTCCGGCGTGGTCGCGGCATCGAGGCTCCCCTGCTCCTTCAGGCGCATGGCCGTACCGCCGACGATGGCGAACCAGACCAGGCTCACCGGGCTGGATACCAGGATGACGCCGCCGACGAACTGACGGATCATTGGCCCCGGCTGATGCGGGTGATGAACATGTCAACGAAGGGCGTACAGGAGTTCCACCAGGCCCAGTGGAAGACCGCCCAACCGCTCAGCCAGTCGATGGACTTCACCGTCGCCCGTGCGGCAGCTCCTCGATGGACGCGGCGAGGGAGTTCGTGCGGAAATCGGTTGAGACGATTGCCCGGGCGCAGCCCCGAGCCGGGCGGGGTGAAGCTCCGGCTGCGGCGGGTACGGCACGGCCGGCGCCCGTTCGGCGCGCCGGATCACGACCGCCTGGACCGGGCCCCGGTCCGTCTACCCGGGGCCCAGGCCTCGCGACCCGTATCCCAGGGTCAGCAGCCCGGGCTCCTCAACGGACGGATGGGGAACCGTTCATGCCCAAATCCGTGTCTCCGAGCGCACAGCAAGACGTGTCCGGGCGATCCCGGCTCGATCCTCAGGGGGGATCTTGACTTCATCGCACCGCGGACGCCTGCGTGCCCTGGCCGCCGGGGGCGTACTCGCCCTGGCCGCCGGCGCCCTCTCGGCCGCCCCGAGCACCGCCGCCCCGCAGCGCTCAGCACCCGCCTCCGTCCCCGCGCGGCCCTCGACCGCCCCGGAACCGGCGTCGGCCTCCGTCGCCGGGCCGCGCAGCGACCGCGGGTACCCGACCGTCGTCCTGCCCGGCCGTGCCACGGAGCCGGCGCGGGCGGCCGCCGCCAAGCCGCGGCACGACGTCGACGGCGACGGCATCAGCGACATGATCGTCATGGAGTACGACCAGAGCACGGCCGTCTACCTATCGTCGATCTCCGCCTGGAGCGACTACGTGGTCTACAAGACCGACGGCGAGGCCTCGTTCAAGGACCTGCTGCCGGTGGGCGACGTCGGAGGCACGACCAAGCCCGAGCTGCTCTCCCTCTCCTTCGACGGCGTGCTCACGCTCTACGAGGCCGGCCTGCAAGGCACCTCCGCACCCCTGTGGTCCGGCAGCGGCTGGCAGAAGTACAACCACCTCGTGGCCACGGGCGACGTGACCGGGGACCACCACCCCGACCTGCTGGCCCGCGACCACGTCGGCGACCTGTGGCTGTACACCGGCACCGGAAGCATCAGCAAGCCCTTCAACACGCGGGTCAAGGTCGCCACCGGCTGGGGGATGTACGACCAGATCGTCGGCGCGAGCGACGTCGACGGCGACGGCCTCGGCGACGTCCTCACCCGTACGCTGAGCGGTGAGCTGTGGTTCCACCAGGGGGCCGGCAGCGCCACCGCCCCGCTGAAGCCCCGCGTCAAGGTCGGCACCGGCTGGAACACCTACAACGTGATCAGCGGACCGGACGATGTCGACGGCGACGGCAAGAGCGACCTGCTCGCCCGCAACCGCGACGGCTTGCAGTACTTCTACAAGTCGATCGGCGGCGGCAAGTTCGCCGCCCCCACCTACTACGGCAACGGGTGGGAACGGAACAGGTTCATAGTCGGCGCCGGCACCACGCAGCTCTACGGCAAGTCACAGAACCTCATGACCGAGGCCAACAACACCCTGGCCAAGTACTACGCCCTGGCCAACGACACCTATCTGACGCCGCCGACCAACGTCGGCACCGAGACGCCCGGCTCCCGCAACACCTACGCCACCGGGCTCAACAGCCACAACCACGCCAGTTACGTGCAGAACATCGGCAGCGATCTGTACATCCGCGGCCAGAAGGTCAGCACGACGTGGAACTACACGCTCATGGTCGGCCCCGGTGACCTCACCGGCGACGGCAAGGGCGACCTGCTCAGCCGCGACTCCGCCGGCGTGCTGTGGCTGCACCCCGGCGACGGCGCGGTGGACACCAAGCTCGGCGCGCGTATCAAGGTCGGCACCGGCTGGAACGCCTACGACGCGCTCGTCGGCGCCGGCGACTACTCCGGCGACGGGCGCCCCGACGTGCTCGCCCGGGACACCAGCGGCCGGCTGTTCCTCTACAAGGGCACGGGGACGTCCACCGCGCCGTTCGCCGCCCGGGAGCAGGTCGCCACCGGCTGGAACGTGTACGACACGCTGCTCGTGCCGGGTGACATCGACGGCGACGGCAAGGGCGATGTGCTCGGCCGTCTCCCGAACGGCGACATGTACCTGTACACCTCAACGGGCAACTCCGGCACCGCGACCTTCACCACCCGGGTGCTGTTCGGCAAGGGCTGGAACATCTACAAGAACATGATCTGAGGCCCGCGACCCGACCCTGCTCAAAGGGGCGTACGGGCGATTGCCCGGCGTGTGCGGCGCAGGCGCGAGTCGGCGGCCGCGCGCAGTGAGGCGGGGCCGGCCATCACGGCTGGGGCCACCGAACGAACGGAGGAACGGCCTTTCCCGCCTGGAGGGAACCCAGCGGACCCTCGGGATGCCGAAGGTGGACCCCGAGTGCCTCGTGCACCGTTGATCACAACCGATGACGTCGCCGAGTGATGAGTTCGCCAGCAGCGGGCCCGCCCCGACTTCTCACCGTCGCGCGGGCCCGCCGACCCTAAATTTCATCTGTGCTGTCGCTGGCGTCGTAGAGCTCGTCCACCTGGCGCCAGCCGTTGTCCGCGCTGGCATCCCCAGGCAGGAGATTGCCCGGAGACCATGCATCGGCCTGCCATGCCGCCTTCTTGTACTTGCACTTGGATCCGGGCGGGAACCCCTCCTGACCCCTTGGTTTGAACGGGGGCCACGAGCTGTCTGGACAATCTTGGGAACGACCCATGACTACTCCTCCCTCGGGATGATCCAGCGTCAGTGATCCATTGAAGTGCTGCGTGGTGGTCATGGCGGTCCGCTGGGCGCGTTCTCGCCGGCAAGAGCGGTGCGGGCTGTCAGACGGTGTCTGGCAGCCCGCCGGGAAGAGGGATTCGATCACCGCCGGGTCGGGCCGGCCCATAGTGCCCAGGCGTGTGATGACCAAGCTGAGGATTACAGCACCCAGATGCGACGAGTTCTCCCGTACCCGCCGGTCTACCAACGGGGCCAGCTCATCGTTTGCGTTGGCCAAGCGCACCATCCCCTCCCGGTGGGTGACACCGGCCGCATCGGTGTACCCGTGGGGAAGGGTGAACGGGATCTCCCGGGGCGCTGCTGAAAGGCTCATCACCACTCCTGCATTGTCGAAGTACGGCGCCAGCACCTGACCGGCGGGTATGAGGCCCTGCCGTGTGCGCGGCGGGGCGGTGGCGAGACGAGGCAGGGCGGCGAGAGCGAGCGCGGGCAGACCACGCCGCAGGAGATGTTGATCACGCAGGGGGTTGTAACGGTGCCCAGGACGCCGTGGACAGACCCCGGGGCCATAAACCATCCGGTCGGGGGCGGCCTTCACCGCAGAAACGATCAGACATGCGGCACGAGGGAACGCGGGCGTGCCCGGGCACTGTCAGCTGGACCCCACCCCCACTGAGTCGGGGGCATCGTCATGCCGGTCTGCTGCCATGGCGCTCACCCTGCGGCAGCCGTCGGCCGGGTCCCGAAGCGGGGTACGTCCTCCACCGTGACGTCCAGGCGCAGCCGGTTGAACCGCAGTGGGTGACGGAACACTCCGCCCCGGTCGATGGCCCGGTCGGCGCCGACCTAGGCGACCAGGTCCGGGCGGACCAGCATCGCGTCCAGGACATCGCGCGAGCCACAGGCCGTAGCGAACTTCACGCCCGTCTTGGTCCAGCCCCGGTATTCGGGGAGGTAGCGCTGGGCCTTGCCTTTGACCACGGGCTCGTCGGCCGCGGCGAGGATCGCCGGCCCCTGGCAGCGCTGTTGAAGGCACGGTGAGCGCGATGGGGAAGCAAGCCACCCGGCAAGGGCTTGCTCGCCCGCTGCGGGAGCCGGCCCATCAGGCTGGGCAAAAGCCCAAGGGGAGCCTGGGCAAGCCGCCCTGAACCGCGGCGTGCCCACCCTGGCTGGAGCGCTCCTTGGCGAAGCCGCGTATACAGAGGCTTCGCCATCTTCGAACGTGCTGGTCAAAGGGACTGGCGTGGCGGGCTATCGAGGTGCTCGGGGTGACCAACCTCGAAGTCAACCGCTGACGACACGCTGACGAACGAGCAAGAACCCAGACTCCCGCCCAAGAGAATCAAACCGGCACCGACGGCGAAACCGACGCTGGCCGCCGCTCCCGCCGATATGCCCCAGGCGGGGCGCCGAAGTGCCGCTTGAATGCCTTCGCGAACGCGAATTCCGAGGTGTAGCCGGCGTTCTCGGCCACGGCGCTCAGCGAGTCGACCGTCTCGCGCAGCATCCGCGCCGCGATGGCCATCCGCCACGTCGTCAGGTAGCTGAGCGGCGGCTCGCCGACCACCATGGTGAACCGCCGGGCGAACGCGGCGCGCGACAGCCCGGCCCGGCTCCCCAGCGATTCGACGGTCCACGGATGCGCCGGGTCGTCGTGGATCGCTTTCAGCGCCGGGGCGATCAAGGGGTCGTTCAGTGCCGAGGCCCAGCCCTGCGTCTGCTCCCTGGGCAAATCGGCGTACCAGGACCGCAGAATATAGAGAAGCAGCAGATCGACGAGCGTCGTGACCACTGAGTCCGAACCCGGCTGAGGTTGGTGGATCTCGGCGCAGAGCTGGTCGACCGCCGAGCGCAGTGCCGGATGGCGACCGGCGCTGGCTGGGAGGTGGATGACCTCCGGGAGGTCGCCGAGCAGCGGATGCGGCCGGTCGATGTCGAGGTGGTAGGCCCCGCATACCAGCACGCTGCGAGCGCCGTCGCCCTCGACGGTGAAACACCCGATCGGCGAGGAGGTGTCGACGCGGTCGGGTTCGAAGGCGACCAGCTCGCTGGTGACCGCGTCACAGATGGCGTGATCGGTACCGCGCCGCAGGAACACGACGTCGCCGGGCCCCAGGGCTATCGGATCGCCGCCGACCGGCAGGAGGAAGCAGTGTCCTTCGACGACGACGTGAAATCCGGCTCCCGCGATGGGCTGGAAGAGCACACCCCACGGTGCCTGCGCGTCGGTACGGACAACAGACGGACGCCCGGTGCGCAGGGCCGCAAGCGTGTCACTGAGTATGTCCATACACCCACCATAGCGTGCCGATATCGAGACGATCAGACAAAGAATCGAGATTTCAGGCCATGCATTGTCTCGGTCGTGACACGTAGCGTCCTGGCTATGAACATCGCAGCAGACACCCAGCGTGTCGTCGTCATAGGTGGTACCTCCGGCATCGGATTCGCCGTTGCGCAGGCCGCAGCGAGTCAGGGCTCGAACGTGGTCGTCGCCTCCAGCAGCCAGGGACGGGTCGACTTGGCGGTGAAGAAGCTTGGTGGCCCGGCCGAAGGCATCTTGCTGGACGTCGCCGACGAGGCCGCGCTCGCCGCCTTCTTCGACCGGATCGGCGAGTTCGACCACCTCGTCTACACGGCGGGCGAGTCCCTGCTGCTGAAGCCGCTCGCCGATCTCACCGCCGAGGAGTCCCGAGCGTTCTTCGAGCGCCGCTTCTGGGGCGCCCTGCTCGCCGCGAAGTACGCGACGCCGAAGCTCCGTCCCGGCGGCTCGATCACCTTCACCTCCGGCGCCTTCGCCGCCCGGCCCGCCCCCGGAGCCTCGCTCGGCGCAAGCATCACAGCAGCCGCCGAGGGTCTGACGCGAGCCCTGGCCCTGGAACTCGCCCCATTGCGGGTCAACGCGGTCCGCCTCGGCGCGATCCGCACCGAGCTTTGGGACAGCACCGTGCCCGAGCCGGAGGCCTTCCTCCAAGCGCAAGGCAGCGGCCTTCCCGTGCAGCGCGTCGGCAGCCCCGAGGAGGCTGCGGCCGCCTACCTCTACCTCCTGAGCAACGGCTACGCGACCGGCACGGTGCTCACCCTCGACGGCGGAGCCGCACTGGCCTGACATCGGCTGCTGTCGGACCGACAAGCCCGGTCCGACAGCCTCGGGCGCCACCCCCGGCATGTTCTGCCGGAGAACGGGAGCCACCCGGAAAGGGACAGAGGGGAATCTGCAAAGACCCCCTGCCAAACGACCTACACGCCAGACTGCCGCCCACCACCAGCACGAGTACGCCAGCAGCTCGTCACGCCAGCCCCGCTGACCAGCACGTTCGAAGATGGCGAAGCTTCACAGATGGCCGGTGACCGACTTGGTAGGGAGTTGCACGGGTCGGTCACGGCGCTGACGTGCTGTTGACCGATCATGGGAGACGGATCGGTCACGCTCGGTCCGCCGACCGGGCATCGGCCACGGGCCCGCTGGGCAAGCCCTCTGCACGAAGGGCTTGCCCAGCGACACGCCCTGGAACGCCTTCACGCGGCGCACCCCGAACCGGTAGGCAGTCTCGTGCCGTTCGTGCGGCCGGAGGTGTTGCTGTCCCTCATCGAGTCGGATGACGCCTTCTTCACTGCGCGGGTGGAGCTGTCCGGGGTGGAGACGACGGGCCACCTCCGCGAGCTGATGCGCACGGTGGCTTCGACTTCGTCTTAGAAGTCGCGCACCGACGTGGAAGCCCTGGAGTTCACCGACGAACAGCTGCGCCACCTCCGGGGCGTCTTCACGAAGGCAGCCGACCGGGCCCGCAGGACGATGGACCGATACGCCGAGCGGCGGGACGCCACTGCGCTGCGGCCGGCGCGCGAGGAGGATCAGCCAGCGCACCGTGCGGGATGCCCCGGCCCGTACTCGCGAGGCGCAGGCCGCTGAGATGTCTGTAGGACATCTCGTTGTCCAACGGATTCCGGACCAGCTTCCGGATGTGAGTCATGGATTCAAAGCCGACAACCGATCCGTGGGGGAGAGGCATGGGGAGCGATCCAGGGCTCCCTGGAACACTCGGGGCGAGGGAGTCCTCCCGGCGCAATGTCCCAAGTCGCTGTTACCCGTTGCGTCCTGACGGCATGATGTGCGGCATGCGAAGTGGGGACGAGGGGTTGGCATCGCTGGCCGAGACGCTGAAGGTGATTGCTGCCGTAGTCGAGGAGGGATTCGGCACGCCTGTCGAGGTGGTGGTCATCGGTGACTGTGTCCTGGACGAGAAGCTCGAGGCGCAGATGCAGGCCGCATGCGAGGCCATGAAGAATGCCTCCAAGCACGGTGGTGAAGGCGGCCCCGTTCAGGTTTACGCGGAAGTCGAGCGAGACACGGTTTTCGTGTCGATCAGGGACCGAGGACCCGGTTTTGAACTTGACCGTGTTCCTGTCGACCGTAGGGGCGTCCGGGAAGCGATCATCGGCCGGATGCAGCGCAATGGCGGCACGGCGCGGCTGCGCAAGGTACCGGAAGGCGGTATGGAGGTCGAGCTGGAGATGACCCGTACGCCAAATGACGGGTCCGCAAACAGGTCGGTAGGGAACAGCCTGACGTGGTCTCTCGTGGTTGCCCGCCTGGCTCGTGGAGTGAGGCGGGAGGAGATGGAGACCAGGCAGCGTGAGCAAATACAAGGGCTTTTGCGAGTTCGCAGAGCCGCAAAGAGGGCGGAAGTCGTCGTCGTGGCCGTGCTCTTTGCCCTGGCAGCAGTTGGCTACTTCATCTCTGTCCTAGCCGCAGGCGCCGTGGTGGAGAGCATTCAGCAGGATCGGTTCAGCCCATCAGACACAGCGCAGGTCATTACGGCGGTCAGTGGGCTTGCGACAGCCGTCGGCTTCAGCATCGCTGGTGTCCTGAAGGCCCTGGCCCTCCTTGTCCACGCACGTGCCGATATGGTGCGCGCCCGGGGGAGTCTCCCACCAGCCGAGGCGGCAGTAGTCGTTGGCGAAGACGAGCCGACAGCTTGACGGCGGAGCCCGGCCCGCTGGCACGACGAGCCGCTGACGGCACTTGACCTCACGGTGGCGCGCGCCCTGCGGAAGGCCCGCGCGAGAGTCCCTGGCCCCACCGCCGAGCAAACATGTCACTTCACCGCATCCATCAACGAGATTTTCCACCGAGGCCGGGCACTTAGAGTCCCTAACAGAAGTCGGTTGTGGTGTGTCTGTCGGCTTGGATGCTCGTTGGTCTGGTCGTGGGGAAGAGGGAGTCTCGTCCGTGGGTAGTCTCGGATGAACTGTGGTCGCAGATCGAGCCGTTGCTGCCGGTACCTGGGCCGAAGCTGAAGCCGGGGCGACCGCGGGTACCGGATCGGCAGGCCTTGTGCGGGATCTTGTTCGTGCTGCATACCGGCATCCAGTGGGAGTACCTGCCCCAGGAGCTGGGCTTCGGGTCGGGCATGACCTGCTGGCGCCGCCTTGAGGCCTGGAACGCGGCCGGCGTCTGGGACCGGCTCCATGCCGTCCTCCTTGCCAAGCTGCGGGCGGCGAAGCAGATCGACTGGTCGAGGGCGGTGATCGACTCCAGTCATGTCCGGGCCGCTCGAAGGGGCCCAAAAGCGGGCCCAGCCCGGTCGACCGCGCACGTCCGGGCAGCAAGCACCATCTCATCGTCGACGGCCAGGGCATCCCGCTCGCAGTCTCACTGACTGGCGGTAATCGTAACGACGTCACCCAGCTGATACCGCTGCTGAAGAAGATCCCATCGGTCGACGGCCTGGTCGGACGGCCACGCAAGCGCCCCGACAGCTTGCTCGGCGACCGCGGCTACGACCACGACAAGTACCGTCGGCTCGTACGGGCGATGGGCGTGAAACCGGTGATCGCCCGCCGCGGAGTCCCGCACGGATCCGGGCTCGGAGTCCACCGCTGGGTTGTCGAGGGGACCATCGCCTGGCTCCACGGCTTTCGCCGACCACGCATCCGGTGGGAACGACGCGACGACATCCACGAAGCCTTCCTCGGCTTCGCCACCTGCCTCATCACCCACCGACACGTCCAACGCCTTTGTTGGGACCGCTAAGAACTCCTAACGAAATGATCTTCAAAGATGGTTGGATCACTCCGGGACGGATTATCCGGGGGTGCGGGGTGGCGCGGCTGAAGCCATGGGAAGTCGACGACGAGCTGTGGGCGGTGGTCGAGCCACTGCTGCCGAAGGTCGAGCGTCGGGCTTGGCACCCCGGACGTATGCGGCATCCTGACCGGCTGGTGTTCCAGGGCATCCTGTTCGTGCTGCACACCGGGATCGCCTGGGAGCAGCTGCCGCAGGAACTCGGCTTCGGCTCGGGCATGACCTGCTGGCGCCGTCTGGCCGAGTGGACCAAGGCCGGGGTGTGGCCTCGGCTGCACGAGCTCCTCCTTGCCGAGCTCCGCAGCGCGAACGTCCTGGACTTCTCCCGTGCGGCGGTCGACGGCTCCCACATCCGGGCATTAAAGGGGGCTCCAAGACAGGACGAAGCCCTGTCGACCGGGGCAGGACGGGCAGCAAGCACCACCTGATCACCGACGCCACCGGCATCCCGCTCGCGGTCACCTTGAGCGGCGGCAACCGCAACGATGTCACCCAGCTGATCCCGCTCCTCCAGGCCGTGCCGCCCGTGCGGGGCAAGCGCGGCCGGCCCCGGCGCCGCCCGGACGTGGTGCTGGCCGACCGCGGCTATGACCACGACAAGTACCGCCGCCTGGTCTGGGATCTCGGCGTGAAGCCACTGATCGCCCGCCGGGGCACCGAGCACGGCTCCGGACTTGGCACCCAACGCTGGTTCGTGGAGCGCGCGTTCGCCCATCTGCACTGGTTCCGCCGCCTACGGATCCGCTGGGAGATCCGCGACGACATCCACGAAGCCTTCCTCACCCTCGGATGCGCACTGATCTGCTGGCGACGGCTGAACTCAACTATTGCTCACTAGTTTTTCTGCAGGGTGCGGGTGATACCGGCGATGATGGCGGTCGTCAGCATCCAGCCGAAGGCGATCAGCAGGTAGGCCAGCCACTGGAGGCTGCTGTTCGGCCAATACCACCCCGTGCGCTGACCCAGACCACCGAGGGGGATCAAAAGGTCGAGCGTGTAGACGAGGGGCTGGAACGGGCTGCCTTCGTCTCGTTTGACCGGGCTGGGAGAGTGAGTGCCAAAGGCCAGCGTGCCCAGTAGGGTCAGCGCGAGGAGCCAGACGCCAGCCAGCCAGGGCCGATAGCCATAGCCCACGGTCACGTCCAGCAGGTGCCCCCATACCCGGGCCGGCGGGGACAGGGTGAGACGCCGGTGGCGCTGCTTGGCCAGGAGCACGCGGCGGGCGTCATCGTCATGGCCGATTTGCCGGTACCAGCCCGCGAGTTGCTCGTACGGCTGCGGGACATAGCCAGGATTCCGGCGGACCCAGGCCAGGCGACGGGCCACGTCGTCCCTCGCAGGCGGTGCGTCGTCGCCTGCCGCGGACAGGGCGTCCCCGAATCGGATGGACCCGTAGGTGAACCCTTCCAGGAGCACCTTCCTCGGCCAGCTCTGCTCGCTGTCCTGACACCAGGTGGCCTGGGCGGACCGGAGATCCACCAGTCCTGAGAGCGGTGCTGCGGTTCTGTAGTCGAAGTCGCCCACGTGCATGGATACGCAGTCCAGGGCTACGCCATCCCCGTTCAGATGGGCTCCTTCGAAGGTCAGCAGACCTTCTATTCGGGCCCTTCGCAGCAGTACGCCTCCTTGCGCGGTGAACCCCTGGGAGCAGTCCACCGTCGAAGCGGCCATACTTCCTGCGGCAAGTGCGACGCCCGCGGTGTTCCCCAGCCGTGCGCCTTGCAGGAACAGGCCGCTGAGCAGCTGTGCGCCGGGCAGCCGCAGTCCGCCTTGCGTGGTGAGCCGCTGGCCGAAGACGCCGCCATCCAGGACGAGGCCGCCCGCGCGCACTGCCCACTCTTCCGGGCCCGAGATCTCGGCATCCGAGATCACCAGATTCCCGGCCATACGAGCGTTGACGAGTATGAGGGAGCCGCCTTCGAGAGTCGACCGCCTCAGGTCCAGGTCACCCTCGATTCGGGCGAGCTCGGCGTTGATCCCCGGCACCCAGCTGTCCGATATCTCGATCGTCCGGGTCGTCGCACCGTGCAGTTGCACCGCCTCGTCCAGCCGACAGCCCTGCAGCAAGAACGTGTGACAGATCTCCGCCCCGGACAGGTCGAGACGACCGGTGATACGCGCGCCGGTGAGTCGCAAGGCGGCTACGGTGCCAGACCGGTCTTCGTTCGCGCCGAGCAACAGCGTCGCCACGACGGCCGCGCGGACAGTACGGTCGGGGCCCCACCGGTCACCCGCAGCGGGAGCGTCCGCGTCGGGTACTCCTGTGCGCAGGTCAACGCGACGCCCCTCAGGGAAGGCGTCCCACAGCTCGCGCTCCGGCGGGGTCATCTCGTCATAGGTCAGCACCCATGCAGAGTAATGATCTACTCACTCAGGCGCGCCAAGCGGGTCACCGGTTCATTCCGTTAGGAGTTCTAAGCCCAGGCCGATTCCGACCCAAGGGACGACACGGACGGCAGGGCGCGTGTGGTCTGCATACCGCACACGCCCGACAATGAGCGGTTCGGCCCGGAGACGGCCTACATGGCCTGGCTCAACAACTACACCGGCACTTGCGAAGTCTGACCACCTCCCTTCTGCTTGGATTCGGACCCCTCGCGTCTGCGTCGGGCGAGAACATAGCCCGTGATCCACGCGGTCGCAGGATGTCGTCACGGCCGTACGGGCAGACGGTCGGCGGTGCGCCGGCCTGCCTGGCCTCGGTGTCCCTCTGGTGCGCCTCGACGATCTGTACGGGCGACTCGCGAAGGAGTCTCCTACCTCCGCTGCGTCCGGATCGCCCGGTGCAGCGTAGAAGCGCGGTCCCGTCTACTGCTGCCCCGGTCCGGCCGGGACGGGCCCCGAGCGATCAAGAAACCGATGCGGTGGCCGATCCTGAGAACCCGGAGCGGCCGCAGCAAGGTCGCACCGGGGCGATGAGCACGTAACCAAACCACCAAACAGCGCAAACACACGGGCGTCGGCAGACCCGTGCCTCGCGCTCAACCGCCTTGACCTCCCTACAGCTGGTCCCCCCTGCTGGGTGGTTCCGGAGGATGCATCCCGCCACCGTCCTTGATGTCCACTTCACAGGTGCGTCGGTCGTGGGACTGGTCATTGGGGATCAACAACACTCCGGCAACCTGCTCAGGGTGTTCGACGGCGAGCCAGTCGTCGCCCGTGAGGGGATCATCGGCCGGCCCGAACGCCTGGGACGAGTGAACCGTCTGACACCCCAACGCCACACGCTCCTTGTCGACCGCGCAGGCGTCCACTGCGGGGTCGGAATATTTGTCGGCGCCGTCGAAGCGGAAGTGGAAGTGGACCCGGTCACCTTCGGAGGGGACCTGCGGGTGGGGCTCAAGGCGCCAGTCAACGACCGCGGCGCTGACGCCGAGAGGTTGCCCGTCCGTGTTCACGACCTGCACCCTGGCACCCGCCTTACCGCGCTCCGCCGTCGTGTCGGTGCATCCCCAGGAAGAGCAGCCGGTCAGGGCGAGAATCACCAGAGCCAGCGGGGCAACGGCGGGTATTCGTGCGGGGAACACTGAGATGACCTCCGGTCGGGGTGGGGCGGGGCAGTGTATCCCGGGGCCTGGCAGCTGCGGGTGATGGCGGCGAGCGCCTACGGCGGCGAAACCGAAGCGCAGAGGAGCCCTATGAACTGGGCGGGTGCTTGAAGCAACTGCATTGGCCTTGCCGGACCCCTTTGGCCAGCACCCCACCCGACGCTGGCTCCACCCGCTGACCCCCTCGACCAGGTCGACCGCGCGGCCGTGCACGCCACATTTCCCCTTGACCTGCTCTGCGACGGGCGGCCGTTAGACGGCGGTGAAGGGGTACCTCTGCATGCTCGGCCTCCTCGGCCCCGGTGTGGGGGCAGTGAGTGAGTGAAGGAGATGCAAGGATGACGACGATCCACCGCCAGCCGAAGTGGGCTCCTTGAGGGGGCACTTCGGAGTCTTCTTCGGAACCCACTTGGGGGCCCGAAACCCGGCAGGGTGGCAAACATGCAGGTCAGTACTCGAGTCACTGTGGAAAATGCGCTGTCGCACCCTTCTTCTCCCCTCTTGTTGTCCGTGTGGGAGGAGATCATCGGGTTCCAGGGGGCCCGGCGGCCTCCACGACCAGCCAGGTCCAGTTCACGGCGGACCGGTGCAGCTGGTTACGTGTGGCGAAGGGGTGGAGCTGATGGCAGGCAGGCGGCTGACGAATCCGGCGGGATTCTCGAACGACCTGCGGGGACCGGCTGACATCCAAGGGGCCTGTCCAAGGGCTCGCGTGACTCTGGCTGTTCCGGTTGATGTAGGAGCCATGGGGTGGCTGCCCGGCTGTGGTGCCAGGTGTCGTTCTTGATGGTGCCGCAGTGGAAGCTATGGATTCGATCAGGGGCGTTACTCCGGCGAGTCAAGATCGTTGGCGGTGTGGAACAACACCAAACGAGCGTCCGTGGCCGTCGCTCTTGCTGCTGCCCTCGCCGCGTTCGTCGGCCTCGCCTCCCCTGCGTCGGCTGATGGCGACGGCCGTCTCAGGCAGATTGACCTCGCGGCGAACAACATCACCGAGGTCGCGCTGATCGACGATCTTGCTAGCAGCGCGGTCGTATGTGATTGCGCCAGAGCGAATTGGCTCAGCGCTTTCAAGGGTATGGGCCGGGGCGTTTGCGACGGCCCGGAGCTCTCCCACGATCAGCGGCTGTACGACGATGACCAAGGCGCTACCCCCTGCAAAGACGACGACTAACCCTTTCAAGCGCCCGTCCTGCTGAGCGTGGGCGCAGACACGTGACGAAGCCTCGCCTTCGCGGGGGTGCCGAACACGCCTTCTCCAGCTGGCCATCGGACCCTCTGCACCCTCCGCCCGCCCCTCTGTTGAGCGCAGCCGAACTCCAAGATCACCTCGACTTTGAAACGCCCCTGGACCAGCGCCTCCAGGGAATCTGGCACGGTAATCTCAGGTCATGCCTGAGACATCAGTGGCGCACTTCTATGACGAACTGGCCGACGATTACCACCTGATCTACTCAGACTGGGACGCGAGCATCCGTCGGCAGGGGGACGCCCTGGACTCACTGATCGGCCAGGATCTCGCGGCGGTGCTCGACTGTTCCTGCGGCATCGGCACCCAGGCCATCGGCTTGGCGCTGCACGGGCACCGGGTCACCGGGACCGACATCAGCCCCCGCGCCGCCGCCCGCGCTGCCCGGGAGGCCGCCCGCCGCAGCCTGAGCCTGCGCACGGCCGCCGCCGACATGCGGCGCCTCCCGTTTGCCGATGGCCAGTTCGACACTGTCGTCTGCGCCGACAACTCGCTGCCTCACCTGCTGACAGAGCAGGAGGTGAACGCCGCCCTGGCTGAGATGCGCCGAGTCCTGCGCCCCGGCGGCCGGCTGCTGATCAGCACACGGCCCTACGACGACCTGCTGCGCGATCGCCCGGCTTCGACGCCTCCACAAGTCCACAGGGTCGCCGAAGCCGACGGAGGAGAGCGAACCGTCACCTTCCAGCTCTGGCACTGGCACGACGACGGCGAGCACTACGACTTGGAGCACTTCCAACTCCTCCCGGCAAGCGGAGAATGGCGCGTCCAGGTCCGCCGGACCACCTACTGGGCACTGGGCCGGGACCGGCTGTCCGGCCTCGCAGCCGAGGCCGGGTTTGTCGACCCTCAGTGGCGGATGCCACAGGAGACGGGCTTCTTCCAGCCGCTGCTTGTGGCCCGCGCTGGCGAGTAGGTGATCCCATCGCTCGGCGGGGGAGGCTGATGTCAGCTGCTGGAGTTCCTCGTAGCGGAGGTCGGCCTCGCGGACCTGCGCGGCGTAGTTCTCCAGGGCCACCACGCGCATCTCGACGCCATCGTGGTTGGCGCACTGTGCCGCCGGGTGGCTTGAAGGGCGATCACCTCTGCGTTGGAGCTGTCCGTCTCGGCTGACCTGGACAGCTGGCTGTACTCACGCAGGGCCTTTGAGAAGATGTTCTGAGCTGCTTTGCCTGATTCGACTGTTGGCTCGGGTCAGGAGGGCTGGTGGGCTGGGGAGTCCGGGTGGGGCCGCATCAGTACCAGGTCATCGCCCCAGGCGTCGAGCACCGCCGCGTGGCCGTCGGTCCGGGCGGCCGCCTCGACCCGGGCGAAGAGCCGCTGCTGCGGTGCCACTTCGCCGGTCGCGGCGATCCGGGCGACGGTCTTCAGCAGCGGGGCGCTCTCCCAGCCGGGCAGCGGGAACCGGTCCAGCTCCCAGGCCAGATACTTGTTGTACGGGCGCGGTCGGCGGTCCAGGGCGAAGAGCAGGTCGAGCAGGAATCCGACACTGACGGTCGCGTCGAGGTGGCCGGCGAGCGGGTTGCCATCGCGGTGGTTCTTGACCGAGCGATAGAGCGAGTTGGCGTAGGCGTCCAGCAGGGCGGCGCCGGACCGGAAGGCCTCCTCGGCGCCGAGCCGTCCCATCGCGGCGACGATCCGGGTGACCTCCCCGTCGCGGCGGTCGACCAGCACCTGGAGCGGGCGATGGCGTACCGCTCCCAGTCGGCGGGCCGGCGGAACCGTTCGAGGGTGGTGACGACCAGGTCGAGCTGCGCGGAGCGGTAGCCGTCGAGTGCAGCCAGCTCGCTCGCCGCGTCGTCGGCGAGGATGACGTAGAGGTCGTGGTCGGAGTGACGGGTGGTGATGCCGTCGTGGGCCTGTGAGCCCTTGAGGACGAGTCCGACGACGGCCGCGTCGGCCCCGCATCGGCGACGAAGGCCGCGAAATCCAGCGTCACGCCAGGTCCTTGAGCATCAGCGTGCACATCGTCTCGTACCGCCGGAGCGAGCCGTCCTCGGCCTCCACGTCCCAGGAGTCGAGCTCGCGGCCGAAGGCCCGGTAGCCCAGGCGTTCGTAGAGGGCGCGGGCGCGCGGGTTGCTCTCCTCGACGCCGAGTTCGGCGTGGGTCAGGCCCCGGGCGCTGATCCACTGCTCGGCGGAGCGGATCAGCAGCGTTCCGATCCCGCAGGACTGCAGGGCCGGGTGGACGCTGAGTTGCCAGAGCGTGCCGGCGCCGGGCTTGACCGTGTAGTCGATGCCGCCGACCGCCACCGGGAGCCCGACCGGCGTGCACACCGCAAGGTAGTCGATCTCGCCCGCCTCGGCGCGGCGGATCTGGTGGACGAGCTCGCGCACGTGCTTGGGGGAGCCGGCCCAGCTGCAGGACGGCAGGTCCGCGTCGGTGAGGCCTCGCACCGACAGGTGCAACCTGATCTCGGTCATCGACGCATCCCTTCGACTCCGACAGCCGCCGTCTCCTATTTCAGCAAGCCGCTCCCCGTGCCGTCCAAGGGGTTTCGGACCGGCCTTGACGTCAGCCGGAGGGGCTTGCGCTCGCGACCGGGGCCGGGCGTCGGCGAGGTTCGGGGCGTCCGGGGGCAGCACGGTGACGCCCGTGGGCGGGGCGCCAGCCCGATTCTGCAGCCGGCTTGGGGCAGGTGGGCTGGTGGTGCGGAGTTGCTCGGGCGGTGGTGGGTGAACAAGCCGGGTTCGGGCTCAGTGAGGACGCCGAGGCTGACCAGGCGCTTGAGCTTGTGCCGGGTGCCTGAGTCCTGGGCACCCCGGGTCGACCAGCTGGTTTTGGGGCGGGGTACGGCGAGGCGTTTCACGTTGTTGGCGGTCTCGCTCCTGGCCTCGTGCGTCGATCAGATCTGGATGACGACGCTGGCCATTTGCTCGAAGTCGTCGTTCACACGTCGTGCCAAGCTGGCGTTGTATTGGACGGCGCCGTCCTGGCGGCGTCGCCGTTGCGGGATGGTGCCCGTTGCCAGATTCGATTCCGAGGCTCGCCCCGACCCGGTTCCCCCAGCCCCGTTCATGTATCAGTGGGCATGGACTGCCGAAGAATGGGCTCGCCGGGAGCGCGGAGAGACGTCCGTACCAGAGGTGACACGACAGCCGAGTACAGAGCCGTACGAGGAGCGTGACCGACTCGAGGTCGGCGTCGGTGACGGCGCGAAGGCGCAGGTCGGCCAATGGCCTCGGCCGCGCCGAGGCCCGCGCCGTCGCCGAGGGCGGCTGACCGCGAGATGCCCGCCCCGCGGGCAGGTAGCAGGCTGGAGGGATGGAGCCTGCGCCGATCCTCGTGCACAGAATCTCCCCGACGGGCGGCCGACGGGTCGTGATCCGTGTCCGCGGCGTCGACACGGTGCTCGGGGTCGCCCACAGCGACCGGGATCTGATCGAGTTCCTGCGGCGCATCGACGTCCCCGACCCGGATGGCCTGGTCCTCGGCGACTCATCGGCCATCGCCTGGCAGGGCGGGAAACCGCACCTGTACGAGGCCGAGTCCGACGGGCCCTGAGGCGGCCACACGGCGGCCCTCCCGCGGGAAGCCGGGAGGGCGCTCCGAACGACGAGGAGTTGGCCAACGGGAGCACCACCGAGGTGCCAGTGAGCTCGCAGAGCCTCGGCGGCATCGTC
Source organism: Streptomyces sp. WM6372 (assembly GCF_001279655.1). Taxonomy (NCBI): domain Bacteria; kingdom Bacillati; phylum Actinomycetota; class Actinomycetes; order Kitasatosporales; family Streptomycetaceae; genus Streptomyces; species Streptomyces sp. WM6372. The sequence continues at coordinate 69,040 of NZ_LGDB01000175.1, forward strand.
CGGACCGAGCTGGGGCAGGTGGGGACGTTGGGGCAGGGTAGCCGGAGGTGACCTTCCATCCGGCTCGTCAGACGGCCGGACCCGTTCCAGACCTGCGACGGCTGCGACCGTGCCTTCCGCGCTCCCGCACCGGGCCGCTGCCGCGACTGTCCGCCAGATGCGGAATCAGCTGCCGCGTAGGGCGCAGCGCCCCTATGCTCCTGCGCGCCGATCGTCGCGGCAATCCGCTCGTGGGGGGAAGAGACGTGGACGTTGCAGAAGCAGGAGACCTGCCGAGACCGGCGAAGCCGGACCCGGGGGCGGTGGCGACCAGGAACGATCTGGCACGCGAACTGACGGAGTTGCGGCAGGCCGCCCGCTGGAGCCTGCGCGATCTGGGCAAGGCCGCCGGGGTTCCCTTCGGCACGCTGGGCGGCTGGTTCCGGGGGGCGAGCCTGCCGCAGCCCGCTCAGATCGACGCCTTCGAGCAGGTACTGGCCCTGTGCGGGGTCGAGGACAGGGCCGACCGGGAGCTGTGGCTCTCGGCCCTGGCCAGGGTCCGCAGACTGCCCGCACGACGAACCTTGGACGGCCCCTCTCCCTATCGCGGGCTGGAGGCCTTCCAAGTGGAGCACGCGGGCTGGTTCTTCGGGCGGGAAGGACTGACCGATCAGCTGCTGGCCCGCATGGACGAAGCACGGGCACCGGTGGTGATCGTCGGGCCGTCGGGCTCCGGCAAGTCGTCCGCCCTGCGTGCCGGAGTGCTTGCCGAGCTGACCAACCGGGGCACGACATGGTCCCTGTGCACCCCCGGTGCCCATCCCATGAGCCGATTGCCCGCCGAGCCCGGGTCGGTGCTCGTGATCGACCAGTTCGAGGAAGTCTTCACCTCCTGTGCCGACCCCGCGGAACGCGCCCGGTTCCTGGACGCGGTGTTCACGCTGCCGGGCGGCGTACTGATCGGCCTGCGCGCCGACTTCTACGCCGACGCGCTGCGCGACACCAGGTTCGCCGAAGCGCTCCAGGCCAACCAGGTCGTGATCGGCCCGATGACCGCCACCGACCTGCGCCGGGCCATCGTGGAACCCGCCCGCAAGGCCCACTGCGACATCGACGACGCCCTGGTCGACCTCGTCCTGCGTGAGATCGGCCCGGCTGGCGCCGAGCGGGTCCGCAACGCGGGCGCCCTGCCGCTCCTCTCCCACGCGTTGCTGACCACCTGGGAACGCCGCGGCCCCGACGCGCGCATGTCCGTAGAGGCCTACCGGCAGGCGGGCGGACTCGACGGCGCGGTCGCCCGCACCGCAGAAGCCGTGTACGCGGGGCTCGACGCCGCCGACCGAGAACGTGCCCGCAGGCTGCTGCTGCGCCTGGTCCACATAGGCGACGGCGTCGCCGACACCCGCAGGCGGGCCGATCACACCGAACTCGCCGACGACGTCGAGGACGTGCTGTACCGGTTCGTGGAGGCCCGGCTGCTCACCGCCTACGCCGATGCGGTCGAGATCAGCCATGAGGCGCTGCTCACCGCCTGGCCCCGGCTGCGCGAGTGGATCGACGCCGACCAGGCGGGGTTACGCATTCACCGGCAGATCACGGACGCCGCCCGCGCCTGGGACGAGGGCGACCGGGACCCGGGTGGACTGCTGCGCTCCGGGAAGCTGTCCATGGCCCGCGAGTGGGCGGTCGGCGGGGTGCACGAGGCCGACCTGAACCGGTTGGAGTCCGAGTTCCTCGACGCCTGTGTCGCGGCCGAGCACGCCGACGAGGCGGCCACCCGCCGCCGTACCCGCCGACTGCAGCGGCTCGTGGCCTCGCTGGTGGCGCTGCTACTGGTGGCGAGCGGCCTGAGCGTGTACTCGCTGTGGCAGCGGTCGGAGGCCAATGCCCGGCGCGAGGTCGCGGTGTCCCGCCAGCTGGCGGTGACGGCCGCCCGGTTGCGCGAGTCCGATCCGGGACTGGCCAACCAACTGGCGTTGAGCGCCTACCGGATAGCGCCCACCACCGAGGCCCGATCGGCCCTGCTGGCCGCTTCGACCACGCCCGAGGTGACCCGGATCGTGCGTCCGGGACGGGCACGGCAGGCGGTGGCCGTCTCCGGCGACGGCAGGCTGCTGGCAGGTGCCGGGGCGATGGAAAGCGACAACGAGCTGCTGATCTGGGAGCTGACCGGTCCGGGCGGGCCCCGGCGTACCGGCGCTCCGCCGCTGCCCACGAACGGGCTGGTCTACGCGGTCGCCTTCAGCCCGGACGGGAAGACCCTGGCGACTGCCGGCGAGGGCCGGTCGGTGTCGCTGTGGTCGCTACGGGATCCCGCGCATCCGGTCGCCCTCGGCGCACCGCTCGCCGGGCCCGCGGACGCGGTGCAGGCCCTGGAGTTCAGCCCGGACGGAGCCTTCCTGGCCGCGGGCAGCGAGGACACGAAGGTCCACCTGTGGAACGTACGCGACCCCGCGCGGCCGACGCCCGTCGAGGCGGCCGTGGGCCACACGAAGAGCGTGAACGCCGTGGCCTTCCGGCCCGACGGCGGCCTGCTGGCCACGGGTGACTCGGCGGGTGAGGTGCGGCTGTGGGAGCTCTCCACAGGACGCCTGCTGCCCGTCGGTGCACCGCTCGGCGGCACCGGTCGGGTCAATGCCGTCACTTTCGGCCCCGACGGGACCCAGCTGGCCGCGGGCAGCAACGACGGCGCGGTCCGGCTGTGGGACGTGCGCGATCCCGCGCTGCCCGTCGCGGGGAAGCCGATGGTCGGCAAGGCCGGCGCCTGGGTGAACACCCTGGCGTTCAGCGCCGACGGGCGGCTGGTCGCCGTAGGGAGCGCGGACAGCATGGTGCGCCTGTGGGACATGTCGACGCAGACCGTGGTGTCGACACTGCCGCACCCGGATCCGGTGACGGCGGTCGCCTTCCGCGACCACGGCAGACGACTGGTGACCAACGCGGCGGACGGCGTTGCCCGGTTGTGGACCCTGCCCGGTCCGGTGATTCCCGCGGGGGAGGTCCCGATCACCACCGTCGCCTACCGTCCCGACGGCAGGCTCATGGCCGCGGCGGCGGGGGACGTCCGGCTGTGGGACACCACGAACCCGGAGCGTCCTGCGCAGCTCACAGCGGTCCTGCGCGCACCGGAGCCCTTCGACCGGATCGCCGGCATCGTGACGATCAGTCCGGACGGACGGCTCCTCGCGGCGGGAACGCGCGGCGGGAACGCGGTGCTGCTGTGGGACATCAGCGACCCCGGCGATCCCCGGCTGCTCGGATCGCCGCTGACAGGCGCGACGAGTCTCATCGAATATGTGCAGTTCAGTCCCGACGGCGCGGTGCTGGCCACCGGTGGCGACGACGAGACGGTACGTCTGTGGGACGTCGGCGACCCGGCCCACGCCAAGCCGCTCGCGGTGCTGGAGCCGAAGCTGGGCATCGTCTTCATGGTGGCCTTCAGCCCGGACGGAAAGCGTCTCGCGGCCGCCACCTCGCGCGGTCAGGTGCCGCTGTGGGACATGAGCGACCCGGCCCGGCCGGCGCTCGTAGGAGAGCCCCTGCCCGTCTCCCGGACCGATGTGTACTCGGTCGCCTTCGGCGGGGACACCCTCGCGGCGGGATCGGCCGACGGGACCGTGCAGTTGTGGGACGTGGGATCCGCCCGTCCCGCCCGGATCGGCGATCCGGTCAGCGGGCCGGACGGACGGATCCACGCGCTGGCCTTCCGTCCCGACGGCCGGTCCCTGGCCGCCGGGACGGGCGCCGGTCAGATCTGGCTGTGGGACGCGGCCGACCCCTCCCGGCCTCGGCTGACCGCCGTGCTGCAAACCGGACAGACGGCCGTCTGGGGCGTGGCCTTCCACCCTGGCGGACACGTGCTCAGCGGTGCCGCCGGGGACCTCCACCAGGTCGACACGGAGGTGGGGAAGGTGATCGAGACCGTGTGCGGCACCAGCGGTGACCGCATGACGGGCGCGGAGTGGAGCAAGTACGCCCCGGGAATTGGCTACCGGGCGCCGTGCGGGTAGCCGTGCCGGTAGGCGTACGGGCAGCCGAACGGGTAGGTGCCGCCGCCGGATGACCGGCGGCGGCACCTACCGGCGGACACCTGACCTCAGAGGCCCATCGCGGCGAGGGTCCGGTTCAGCGCGTTCGCGAACAGAGGAGTGCCCTCCCGGTTCGGGTGGAAGGTCTGCTGGGAGGGACGGATCCTGTCGAATGGTTCCGGGAGCATGGGCGTTTCTCCCTCCGTCCTGGTCATGGTGAAGCCGTGCAGACCTGCCGGATCACCGCAGACCGCCTTACCTTCGAGGTCCTGACGGGGATCGGCGATGGTGATCGGCGCGTTCAGTTCCAGTGCCAGCGCCGACACCTTGCTGCTCAGCTGGTTGTCCAGGTATTCGGTGCTCTCGTTGACCCAGTCGGCCTCGCTCGGGTTGATGCCGATCGGCACGGCCCTTCCGTCGACGATGATGGTCGTGCCGACGCAGATTCCCTGGCGGGAGATCAGTCTCGGATACGTCATGAGCACGATCTTGGCGTTCGGAGCCCGGTTGTGGATGGTCCGCAGCACGGTGTCCACCGACGGGATCACCTTGTTCCGGACCACCTCGGGGCCGGTCTCGCGGAGCGGGCGCGGGTCCTTCGCCGCGTCCAGCGGTTCGTCCTGGCAGTTTCCGTCACCGACCGAGACGACGCAGCTTTGGAGGACCGAGGTAAATCCCGCGTCGTTGCCGCCGATCGACAGCGTCACCAAGGTGGTGTTCTCGTCGAGGAAACCCGCGTCCAATTGGGACACTTCGTGGAACCGCTCGGCAGCGCCCTTGCCGTCGGCGTCGGTGATCCGTTCATCGGGGCGGACCGCCTTGCTGGGCAGCAGCTCCTTCGTCCGGGCGCCGGAGCAGGCGAGGAGCTTGTGGTCCACCTCCGGATCCCAGGCATCGGCCCTGGCCCCGATCGGGGTGGCGCTGTCGGCCAGCCTCGCCAGCCGCGACCAGGCGTACTTGGACCGGTGGCAGGCATTGCCGTAACGCCACTGGTAGCCAGAGTCGTTGTAGCTGCCCACGATGTCCCCGCCGGTGTTGTCCGTCTCCCGGTAGTAGTCGTTCTGCGCGCTGATCGACGCTCCCTCACCGGAGGCGAACGAGTCGCCGAGCGAGACGACCATGTTCCTCGGCTTGGCGGCGAGCGGCTGGAAGGCGATCGCGTCCCAGGCGATCTTCTCGTTGCCGTCGCCGTCCCTGGTCACGTTCGCCAGCGACACCTTCGGCGTCCCGTTGATCCGGAACACGCCCAGGGACACCCAGCGGTGCTCCAGGACCCGCTGGGGGATGATGCGTTCCCGTGCGGGTGTGCCGTCCCCCAGGTCGATCTTGTAGGCGGCCTGCTGGGTATCGGCACTGTGGGCGGGCAGGTGGACCATCACCCGGGCCCAGGAGTTGAGAGGCTGGTTCAGCCTCCAGGTACCGGTGACCGCCATCTGCCCCCCTTCGGCTTCGGCCTTCCGGGTGTGGCCGAACCAGAAGTGGCCGCCGAGCCCGCCGCCGATCTGGTGCAGGTCGATCTTGGACCGGTAGTGCCCGGTGTTGTCCTGAGCGAAGGTCAGCCCGAAGGTCCCCTGGTTGACCCAGTTGCGAAGACAGGCCGGCCGGACCGAGTTCACCGAGTCCACGGTGTTGTCGATGATCAGCGCGTCGTCCGGGACGTCGTTCACCCCGCCCTCGTCGGTGTCGTACGGATCGCAGTTCGGCCGGTAGTGCTCGACCGGCATCTTGCGTGCCGCCTCCTCTTCGGGCTTCAGTGCGAAGACGGGCTCGGGATAGTCCGTGGGGAAGCGCATGTTCTCGTTCCCGCAGCTGTCGGCACAGTCCGTCTTCCAAGTCACCTGCTTGTGCCACCAGCAGTGGTAGTCGCCCTCCAGGCAGGGCTCGGACCGGGTGAAGTCGCAACGGTTGCCGTCCGGGCCGTTGTCGCAGAACGCCCGGACCGGGGGCTTGGCGTTGGCCCGCCAGGTGGTGTCGTTCCACCAGGCCTGGTTGTACCCCGTCGCCCAAGCGGCGTTGCCCGACTTGCGGAAGTCGTACTTGGTGATGGGGTAGGCCGCCCAGCCGATCACCTTCTCCGGATACGGCCACAACTGAGGCGTCTTCGCGGCGGACGGGGACTCCAGGAAGGGCGCCCGGGTCTTGGGGTAGTCCGCGTTGGCGGGATTGTTCGTCCAGCCGAGTCCCCAGTTGCCCCTGGAGTCCGTGCATATCGGACCGGGGGTGCACCCGCTGGTGTTGCCGGTGTGCGCCTGCGGATTGATCCCGGAGTTGTACGCCCACAGTGCGGCGAACCAGTTCTCGATCTTGGCGGGGTCGGCGTTGTTGATACGGATGCCGGCCCGGTAGGTCTGGTTCCACTTCTCCTGGAGGATGCGCAGCCCGGCCGCGATGTTGGTCGCGTAGTCCACCGCGATCGCCCGCTGGGTGGTCTCGGGCTGCTGCCCCACCCGCATCCCGTCGGTGACCTGGGCGACGCCGTAACCGCAGTCGGCCTCGTCCCAGTTGACCGACCACTCGTCGGTACTGGGTGCACGCATGCCGGCGCGCCTGCCGTAGAAGTCGCCGACCAGCGGGTTGCCCGTCATGCCCTCCAGGGCGTGGTTGGACGCCTGCCACAGGTTGGACTCCTGGGCGAGGACGCCCAGCAGGATCTGCGCCGGAACCCGGCCACCGCCCTCCAGCGGGATCGAGGGACGGAGTCCCTGTGGGCTCCAGGCGGGCAGCCCCGACTGGTTCCAGTTCGCGGGCCGCTCCGTCCTCAGCGCATCCTGCACCGCGAGGTTGGCCGCCCACTCCACCTGCTTCCAGTGCGGCTGGAACACCTGCGTCTTCGGGTCGTTGCGCGGGACGGCGCAGGTGCGGTCGTCGTCGACCGGGTTCGTCGGTGAGCCGGCGGCCAGCGTCTGTGCGGTGACGGAAGGCTGCGCCTCGGACTGTGCCTCGGGCGACGCCGCCACAGGCGGTGCGGCCGGGGTGAAGCGGAAGTCGGCCGTCTTGCCGGAGCCGGTCATCCGCGCGGTGAAGGCCACGGGCTGTGCGGCGTCAGGCGCGGCGGTGGCCGCCCCCTCGCCCCGGGTGGCGTCTCTGCGGATCTCCACCTGGCCGAGGCTGGACACCTCCGCTCCCGGGGCCGCGTCCACCTGGGACATGGTGCGGGGGAGGGACTTCTTGCTGGTGGGCTTGCCGGTCAGGAAGACCTTGCCGCCCGCCCCGGCGGACAGCCCCAGACCGGTGAGTGGGCCTCGGGCGATCTCCTTGGCGGTACGCGCCTTCGCGGGGAGGTGCTTCGCCACGGCCGTCTTCTCATCGGGTGCCTCAAGGAACGCCAGGCCGCCGTCGGCGTCGGGCCGTAGGTAGAGCGGCACCCCTGCGGTCGACGTCAGCGTCTTCGTCCGGCCGGCGGTGTCGATCTCGATGACCCCCGGACCTCCGGCCGCGAGGATCTTGTCGCCGACCGGGACGGCCGAAGTGATCTGGCCCGCCAGCTCGTGACTCCGTACGGTCGTCGCCTTCACCGTGTCCACGACGCTCAACCGGGTGCGGCCGAGCTTTGCACCGCCGTTCTGCGCCAGCACCGCCGTCTCGCCCACCCCGCAGCCGGGGTTGTGATAGGCGAGGCTGGCCGTGGAACCGAGCTTGGTCACCTTGCCGTCGTCGAGGTCGACCACGGCGACGAACCCGCCGCGCTGGAAGGTCTCCTCGCGGTTGGTGAACCGGCGAGGGCCGTAGACGACCACGGCACGTCGGCCGGAACCGGTGAAGCACACGTTGCCGATCCAGAGATCGGTCTCGAACCCCGGCTCGGCTAGGGAGGCGACGGTCCGCCACGCGTAGCCGGACTTCGCGTCGGCGATCAGCAGGTGGAAGCCGGTCGGGTCACCCGACGTCGTCCACGCCCGGTCCTGCGACCGCCGCCAGTCCTTCGGCAGGATCGAGTCCCGCTGGGCGACGTCCACGGCGGAGCGGTCCTCGGTGGCGGGGCGTGCGTCGGCCGGTGCGGGGGCGGGCGGCGGACTGGGTTCGGCCGAAGCGGCGGCGTCTATGGAGAACACCATCGATGCCGCCACCACCAGGGCGGCCAGCCTGAGCCGGCTTCTGCGCCGGTGTCTCGTATCTCTCGACTTGTGCATGCGGGCTCATTTCAGGTCGATGCGCGAGGGTCCGCCGTGCACCCGGACACGGCGACCACGGCGTCGACAGCCCGGGCGCGACAGCGAACTGGGAAGGGGCTAGCGGAGCCGTCCTCATGACTCGGCCCGGTTCGACTGGCTTTCCGCTCCGACGCCTTTGCGGAAGGTGCTGTGGCCACGAGCGAGCGTCTGGTGACTGAGTGCGCCATCACTGGCAGCCACCAGACGCTCGTGACCGATGGACCTGGACAGCGACCTCAGTACAGCGCTGCGGCGACTGGGTGCTCCGCTGCGACGATCAGTAGCGGGGACTGCAGACTTCAGGCTGGTTGATGACCTTGTAGCAGGCCTCGGCCAGGAGGCCGTCCCCGTCGTCGGACATCTTCGACCAGCCCACGCCGCCGTAGTTGCCGGCATAGTCGTACGTCTGCCGCGGCACGCCGTTCGAGTACAGGCTCCTCAAACGCCAGGAAACCTGGCCGGCGCCGTTGGCATCGTTGACCCTCGTCCACGCTGCCTGGCACTGGGGGCTGAACCGTAGCTCAACGTTGCCGCCCGCCCAGGCAGCAGTGAAGGCATCGGCGGCGCAGCCCATGTCCTGAGGGTCCTCGTTCTCGCAGGAAGCTCGGTAGCAGCCGGCCGTGGCGGCCGCCGTGGCCGTCCCCGTCGTGGGTAGCAGCAGTCCGGCCGTCAGTGTCAGCGCGGTCAGTGCCGCCCGGGCGAACCTGGTCTTCCTCGTGTCCATGAGCATGATGATCCCCACCCAATCGTTCGGTGATCGCGGCTGTCGCGACGTGCACTCATCAAAAGGGCTTCAGGGCGAGCGGGGCGAGGCTCAGGCCGTCTTCCGCACGATCTCGCACACCTCGGATGTGATGTCTGCGCAGGTCACGTTGGATGCACCAGCACAACCCCGGAGCCCGGCCTGCGTGGACGGGGGCGGCGGCGCAGGGCGTGGACCTTGGCGACGAGTCCCGTCGCATCCAGGCGCGCGGGCGGCCCCGGTCGCCCGGCTCGCCAGACGGCCGGACCCGTTCCAGACCTGCGACGGCTGCGACCGCGCCTTTCGGGCCCCGGCCGCTGCCGCTGCCGCGATTGTCCGCCCGATGCGGCGCAGGCGTCCGCCGCCTAACCTCGCCGTTTCAGTTGCGGCTGTTGGATGACCGAGCGAGGTCGCTTGGGGTGGTGCTGGTGGGTGGCCATGGTGGGCTTCCGGCGCGGCGGTCGGGTTCTCCAAGTTCCTCGGGCCGTGGATGGTCGGGGGCTGCCAGTCAGCTGGCCGGGCCGGGCAAGGCAGCGAGTCGGTGGAACGCGGCGGCGAGGTCGTGTCTCCAGGGCCAGGTGGCGGAGAGTCGCAGGTGAAGGCGTCGGCCGCCGCGGGTGAGGCGGGCGGCGGTCTCGGGCACGGCGACCAGGCGGCCCGCCAAGAGCTCCCGCACCCGCGCGTGCTCATCACGGTCCTCAGCACGCGTGGGCGCGCAGTACCTGGCCACGTGCTCGGGCCGCAGCGTGCCGAGGACCAGGACCGGGCCGCGGCCCGGGTCGGTCACCAGCGTGTGCAGCGCGGCCGCAATCGCCTCACCATGTCCGCTGTCACCGAAGTAGTCCTGTGCGTCGTTCGGCCGCACCACGGTGCGCGGCCCGACCCTGTCCAGGCCGGCGACTGCCGCCTCGGCCCGGCTGGGGTGATACGGGTGCCACAGCCGCCAACCGTTCGGCCAGAGACCCTGAATGGCCTCCCAGCACGCTCGGGTCTTGCGCGTCGAGGTGTCGTGGTCACGCCGCACGTATCCCGGCAGCGAGGCCGAGCGGCCCGGCGAACCGATCACGTGGCCCGCCCGAGGGCGGCCGACGCCCGCCGGCGGCGCGGGCTTGACTTCCAGGTCGTACGGGTCGCACTCAAGAATCGGCCTTCCCACCAAAGCCGCACGGGCAGGAACCGCCGCCTCCGCGGCCTCCGCCTCCTCTACGCCCCTGCCGCTCCGCTGCCCGACAGCCCGGCCCCGGAGGTCCAGCAGCTCGTCCAGGTCGAGATTCAGCTTCGGCACCAGCAGGCGCAGGGTCTGCGCGGTCGGTACCTTGCCCGGGTCGTTGATCGCGTTGTGGAGCGTCGTCGTACTGAGCCCTGTCCGCGCGGCGAACTGGTCCCTGCTCAGGCCCGCGGTCTCCTGACGGCGTCTGAGTTTTGCTTTCAGCTCGGCCAGAGGTCCCTGCCCGGCCTGACCGTACTCACGCTCCAAGATCCACCTGCCCAAACCGACGCCCTGTTCAACCTTGTTCATCATCCGTCACATGAACCCGGTTGAACGGCTGGACCGCGACATTCGGTGAACGGCACCACCCGGTGCGGATCCCTCACCGAGGAGCCTGTGATGTCTGTCCGTCTGACGCTGATTCTGCTGGTGGCCGTGGTGATGCTGATGCTCGCGATGACGGTGGCCGTCGCGGCCGCGTACCTCGCCGGCCGGGACGGAGGCAGCTACCGGGCCTCGATCAGGTCCGGACCGGTCGGCTTCGCGGCGACGGTGACCACCGCCACCGCCGTAGTCGGGGCGTTCGCTGCCATGGCGCGCTGACCGCGAATGCCCGGGCAGCAAGCCATTGTGGGTCGGGTTCCCGCGACGATCGTCTTGGGAACCCGACACACTGGTAGGCGGCCGTTCCCGAGCGGACGGTCGACCGCAGCGGTGTCGGCAAGGCAGACTCGGGTGAGAGGGAAAGGGGCGGTTGATGACCGCAGAGCCGATATACCGGCACGAAGGCGAGCGGGTGCCGCGTAACGCGGAGGGGATCGCGGCCGCGCTGTCGGGTGGGCAGCGGATGGAGTTCTACCGCGAACTTCTGGCCGCTGCCCCGGAGCAGGCCAAGGGGGTGCTCTTGCGCTGGTGGGGCCAGGCGATGCTCGACACCGATCCGGACGCCGACGCGCGTGCCGATGCGGTGCTGGTCGGCACGGTGTCCACCGTCTCGCTGGATGAGCTGCTGGCGCGGCGCCGGGCGGCGGGGCTGCCCGTTGAGTGAGCCGTACGACGAAGGCCTGCCGTGCGTCCTGTCCGAGAGCGTCTCCCAGCTGATGATGGACCCATTGCTGCCGCCGGACGTTTTCGGTGCGATCGTGGCCGCGATGGTCACCATCGGCGAGACCGGTGGCATGGTGCCGGGGAGCACGGCGTCGCCGCGGCGCCCGCAGCAACGGCGCCTGGCACTCGGGGCTGACGGCGAGCTCGGGATCGCCGAGTACGTCATCAGCCGCGACGAAGATCCACTGCAGATCGTCATCACACACGTCCTAGTGTTCTGACTGGTGCGGCGGCGCCCTGCCCGGCGCGGCAGGGCCACGCCGAGCCGGCCGTACCTGCGCACCGGCAAGCCGCTGCGCCCGCGAAGGGGGCGGGACACCGGCGGGGACGGTGGGTGCGGTTTAGAGCGACCGGGTGGGGACTCAGAGTTCGAGCGGATCGTGTTCCACGGCGTCGCCGGGCCTCCGGGCCGGGAGCACCAGCTTGCCGGCCACGGCTACCCGCACCCGTGAATGCGATCGCGGATTTCAGTCCCGTCAGCCCCTCGGTTCCGGAGGGATGGCGGACATTCGCTGCTGCGGGCGGCCCATCCGTCCGGAACCGGGGCCGTGCACAGCATGATCGTCTTCATACCGGCTCAACGACGGATCGCGCGTTGGCTCCCGAAGCCGCACAGTGTCCGGGTGCGCCAGCCGTCTGAGCTGCGGAGTTCTGAGATCGGATCCTGGTTGGCAGGTTGATTGAGCGCTGCGCGGCTTCAGGGCTCTGACCGGAGTTTCGTGAGTCCCCAGGTCAGCGAGGTGCGTGCGGGAACGTTTCGCCAGGGGATCTCTCGGTTGTGGGGGTTGTGAAGATCACCGGCTGGATCATGCGCCCTCGCGAGACGCTGACCGACCAGCAGGAGGAACGACTGTTGGAAGTCCGGCTCGCCTGCCCCGACATCACCCGGGCCTGTGACCTGGCCCGCGCCTTCGCCGACCTCGTTTGCAACCGCCGCGGATTTTTCCTCCTCGAATGGATCCGAAAGCCGAGCAAGATGCCTCGAACCCGATGAGCGGCTTCGCCGGCTTCCTCCGCCAGGATCTGGAAGCCGTCACCGCCGGGCTCACCGTCCGCTGGAGCTCAGGCGTTGTCGAAGGGCACACGTCAACAGAGTCAAAACGCTGAAGAGGGCCATGTACGGCCGTGCATCGTTCGCGCTTCTTCGGACCCGGATCCTCACGAAGTTCTTAAGAGGGGGCCTGTAGGTCCAGTGCGGCGGCTCAGTGCTGGGCGGAGAATGCCATGGCATCAGCCCACTCCCAGAAGGCCCCGCCTTCGGACACCTCGCGTTGCATGATGTCGAACAGCATCGAAAGCTCTGCCTCAGGCGGAATGTCGACGGCTACGTGGCGGTCCCCACTCCACTCGCTCAGCAGCCCCGCGGCATCAATCGCGGTCCGGATCCGATCCATCGTTTCCGTCAACTGCTTCGGGTCTGGGACGGGCATGAGAGGCATCCGCAGGACACGATGTGAAGAGCTCCCCACGACCTCGCTGACCCGGCCGTTCGCTGACAGGCGTACACGGTCGCCGAGAGCAAGTCCGTACGTTTGGAACGGGATGCAGGCGATGGAGTAAGTGTCGTCCTTGAGGGGCGTCAGCCACAGCTGTTCCATCTGACCATCCAGGCCGAACGGCGCGCCAGGTCGGCTTGGGCGATGTAAGGGGCGTGGGTGCAGGTGTGCCGCGTGACGGCCCCGGTCTACCCCCGCCCAGGCGGACGCGCCGCACATCGAAGCCAAACAGGCCTTCATCGAGGACGGCGCCGACAATACGATCGTTGCCGAGAAGAAGGAGCTCAACCTCAAGACGGACGACACGACGGTCATCGAGGAGGACGACGACTTCGGTCACTTCCCCCACCATGACCTCTTCGACCACGGCCTCGACCACCACGATAACGAGATCGTCCTACTGGCCGACGAGTTCGAACACCACGACCACCACGGCCGCCACGACAACGAGTCGATCATCATCGACAACGAATGACACGGACTCCGGGCTGTCCGGATGTAACCCGCCGGGATTCAAGATCGTTGGCTGGGCATGGACAACACCAAGCGTGTACTTGCTGCTGTCGCCCTCGTAGGAGCCGCCCTGTCGTTCACGGGAACCGCAATGGCCGATTAGGTCGACAGCCACGGCGACATCGGGAGCGTCGCACGGGACGAGTCGTTCAACGTCACCTCGCAGACCTTCGGTGACGCGGTGAACAACGGGTTCGGAAACGTGATCAACGAGTTCAGGTAGAGGCCGTTCCTCCTCGGCCCAGCCCGTGCCCGCCCCGGTACAGGGTGCCGCCCCTGTGCCGGGGCGGAGCTGCGCCCGTCCCCGGTCGGCCCCGCCGGCCCTTCGGATGGATGACGCGGCGCTGCCCGCCTGACCGTGTCGCGCCGGGCGGGTCGACTCTGGAAGGGGGCGACTGAGAGGGAGGCCCCAGGGATGGTGCTGCGACCGCCGGTTGAGCCGATGCTGGCGCAGGCCGTGGAGTCGGTGCCTGCTCTCGTGCGTGATCTTGCTTTTGAGCAGAAGTTCGACGGCCACCGCGCCATTCTCTTCACCCCGGCCAGCCCGGACGGCAGGGTCCTGCTCCAGACCCGGCGCGGCCCCCTGGTCCAGGACAGCTTCCCCGATCTGGTCGCCGCCGCCGAGCAACTGCCTGACCGCCTGGTCCTCGACGGCGAACTCGTCGTCTGGGACACCGCAGCCGGACGCCTGTCCTTCGAAGCGCTCCAGCGCCGGGCCGCCGCCCGCGGCCGCACCGCCGCCTGACCGACGCCGACCGCCGAGCGGTCAGGGATGTCCGCCGCACGGGGCCGGAGGTCAGTACTCCGCAACAAGCCGGTCCCGGCCCGGTGACGAATCACATCCGGCCATCACCCCGGCCGGATCCCGGGGGCTACGGTCTGCGCGACGGCGGAACTCGCAGAGGGAGAAGACCATGAGAGCGGTACGGGGGCAGGCGGCCATGGCCGTCCTCGCGATGTGCGGGATGCTGGCGCTGAGCGCCTGTCAGAACGGCGACGACCAGGCCGCCGCACCGGACGCGAAGCCCAGTGCGGCCGCACCGGCGTCGCCCACCTCCACGACCGCCGTGCCGGCCCCTTCGAAGACCGGCGCGGCGCCCAAGCCCTCGGCGACCGCCACCCCGGCGGGGAAGAATCCCCCCGCCCCGGCCCCGCCCTCCGCGCCGGCCTGCGGCGCCGACCACAGGATGCCGGTCTCGCCCGACACGATCGCCGTGCACCGCTACACGCCCGAGGGCGGCATGACCAACCTCATCGTCCAGCACGGCACGTACGGCTGCCCCGGGCGCTTCGAACCGTCGGGCGCGTGGACGTACATCCCGATCTCGGAGAAGGCCAAGATCACCGCGACGGCGCCGATCCTCCCTTCGGAGGTGATGGGCAAGCCCATCTCCACCAGCGAGCTGACCTCCTGGCTGGACACTCACCCGGACAAGGGCCTTCCCTTCCGCTACCACCTGAACGCGGAAGGGGTCATCGACACCCTCGACGAGATCTACGTGAAGTAGCCCGCTGCCGCCGCCTACCAGATGGAGTCGACCCACTCCGGGTGGTCGATGAACGGGTTGCGGTTGTGCTGGTAGGTGTCGTAGATGACCTGGTTGCGGCGCTGCCCGAAGGCGTCCGGCGGGTCCATCTGGTTCCACTTCTTCAGCTTCAGCAGGCTGATCCGGCCGAAGAGGGCGGTGCCGTTGTTGACCCTGTCGTTCATCTCCAGGTCGGGGAAGCCGTCCCCGCCCTCGTAGCGCACGGCCATGTAGAGCAGCATCCGCGCGACATCGCCCTTGACGGCGTCGCGCGGCTCGAAGGAGTCGGCGTCGGTGTAGCTGCCGGGGGACTGGGCGACCGGGCTGCCGGCCATGTCGAAGTCCTTGTTGCCGCGGGTGCTGTTGACCGTGACGTCCTCGGGGCGCAGGTGGTGCAGGTCGGTGCCCGGGCCGGTGGCGGTGCCGAAGTCGCCGTGGCTCTTGGCCCAGACGTGCTCGCGGTTTCAGTCGTCGACGCCGCCGCCGTTGGAGTTCTTGGACTGGGAGTGGCCCGAGTACACCGGTTCCCCGACCTGGTGGCGGCCGCCGCAGAGCAGCTGCCGCACGGCCTTGTCCTCGACGGCGAGCTCCTCGTCTGGGACGCCGTGACCGGCCGACTGTCCTTTGAGGCGCTGCAGCGCCGGGCCGCCGCCCGCGCCCGGAGCGCGCGCGGTCTGGCCGCCACGCTGCCTGCGTTCTACATCGCGTTCGCCGCGCTGCAGCACGAGGGGATCGAGCTGCAGCACCTGCCCTACTGAGAACGCCGCGCCCGACTGGAGGCACTGTTCACCGACCACGGCCTGACGGCCCCATGGACCCTCGTCCCGATGAAGACCGACCCGGCCAAGGCACGTGCATGGCTGGAGGACTGGACCGACGTCTCCGGGGTGGAGGGCATCTTGTAGCCAGGGTTTGCTGTTGACCGATTGACCATCATGTTGCCGGTCCGCAGTCCTACCTGTCACCACCGCCTCTGTCCCTGAGCCCTGTGGAGGTCACCCCGAATCCTGTGGCAACGCCTGCATTCGGTCTCTACAGTCGCCGCATGGCCACCGAGGACGAGGGCTCAAGTCCGCCCGACATCACCGTGATGCTCCATGAGCAAAACAGTGCCTGCAAGGCAGCACGCGACGCCATCGCCACCGGCAACGAGGTAGTGCTCTACGACGGACAGCCGCCACAGTGGATGGTCGTCGGCATCGCCGCGACAAGGCTGAAGCGGTCGTTGAAGATCGGCCTGACGACACTCGACCTCGACGAGACCGTTGAGATCCTCAGCGCTCGGCACCTCGACGAAAAATTGCGTACCGGCAACATCGTTGCAGCAGACCGATCTTGGTTCTTCACCCTGTACTTCGACTCCACTGAGCAATTGTCAATAGTTGTGGATCACTCGACTTGCGACGTCCTGGCAGGTCTTGGTGATCAGCTGCCATGTCGAGGCTGGCCGGGCTCAGTGCCTACTTCGGAACCTCCTCGCCTTCCTCAGGTGTTCCGTCGGCGGTCTGGAAAATCGGTTCCGGGCTGGCGCCTCCGTCTCTAGAGTGCGGCCGTGGAGATCACCTACGAACGCTTCAAGTCGGCCGACGCAGAAGAACTGGTCGGCTTTCTCTCAGGCGACACGTGGCCATTTCACGGCTCGGACGTTGTCGACCAGGCCGAAGTCCGGCAGTGGATTGGAGAGGGCCGCTATGACAACCAGGACAACCGGGCGTTCTGGATCATGGTTGCCGGTGCGCGAACCGGCCTTGTCCGGCTGATGGACCTGTGCGACGACACGCCGCTGTTCGATCTGCGGATCCGCTCCGAGCACCGAGGGCGGGGACTCGGAGGACAGGCCCTGACCTGGCTCACCAGGTACGTGTTCACCGAGTTCCCCCAGGTCCAGCGGATCGAGGGCACCACTCGTCAGGACAACGTAGCGATGCGCCGTGCTTTTCAAAGGTGTGGTTACGCGAAGGAAGCGCACTATCGCGACGCGTGGCCGACGGCCGACGGCAAGGTTCGTGACGCCGTCGGGTATGCGATTCTGCGACGTGACTGGCTCTCCGGCAGCACAACGGTTCCTGATTGGAACGATGAGTGCATCCTTGGAGCAAGTGGCGTTTGATCAGGCTGCCGCGGTCTCTTCGCGCTCGACCAGGATCCCGCTCTCGAAGCGGGCTCCGGCGCGGACAAGTGGGACGAGGACTCGGTCGATTCGCGCAGCCCCTCGGCCAGCGCGATGAGTTCCTTGCGGCCGTCGGGGCGCACGCCCATGAGGACCAGGACGCAGGAGTGGGCCTGGCCGAGGCGGACCTTGGGGCGGACGCCGTCGGCCCACACGTAGACGTAGTCGGAATCCGACAGGTCGCGGGCCTGGAAGGCGGTGTGGTCGTCGGTCCACTGCTTCGTCAGCCGGGTCACCGTCGCCGGCGAGAGGCCGGCCGAGGAGCCCAGGAACTGCTCCATCGCGGGCACGAAGTCCCCGGAGGACAGTCCGTGGAGGTAGAGCAGGGGCAGGACCTCGCTGATCTTCGGGGACTTGCGGCACCACGGCGCGAGGATCTTCGAGGAGAACCGCTTGCGCTCACCGGTCTCCGCATCGACGCGCTTGTCGTTCACGCGGGGCGCCTTCACCGCGAGCGGCCCGGCGGCGGTGGTCACCGTCCGTTCGCGATGATGGCCGTTGCGGACCACCAGACGGCGGCCCACCTCGTCCCGCTTACCGGCCAACTCGGCTATGTACTGGTTGACTTCGGCCTCCAGGGCCGCGGCGAGCATCCGCCGGGCACCCTCGCGGACGATGTCGTCCATCAGGGATCCGGTCTCGGTGGTTCCGTCGTTGTTGACTACGCTGAGCACGGGCGTGCCTTCCCAACCCGCGGTGCAACGCGGGTCTACTCGGTGACCATCAATCGATCACTCGGGAAGGTACGCCCTCCGCATTCCGCGAGGCACCCCTCCCGAGGCCGATACACAGGTCTTGAGCATTGCTCGACTCCACTGGGACCGAGCTCTTGGCATGCAGTGGTGTTAAAAACGAGTGTCCCTCGCAGGAGAATGGTCAGGAACTCCAGCTGTAGAGGCCGCCACCCGTATTCACCGCAGACGCTGCGAGGCGGGCAACGCCTTGCAGGACCGCCAGTAGATCATCGTCGGTCAAGTCGTGCCCATCCTCAGATCGGACCCGCGTGGTCCAGCGGCCTGCGAGCTCTTCGAGCCCGTCGGAGCTCGCGTTGGTCAGCGCCCCGGTCAAACGCTGCGGCAGAGCGAACACCTCAACGCCATCGTTCAAGGGGGCAGTGACCCAGTCCGGCCACGCCCACCCAAGGAGCCGATCGACCGGTGGGGCCTCGGCCGAAGGCTCCTCGAAGTACATGTCCCATTCGGCGATGGCGCTGTCCGGCTCAATGAAACGGCAGGTCACTGAGCGTTTTCAGCTTCGCCACTCCAGGGTGACGCCGCGGCCCTCGCTTGAGCCTGGAAGCTCCTCGGCTGGCCCCGCCGGGCACGGTGGGTTGTCTGTGAAAAGTCGCGGGCGGTCACTTCGCTGAGGGGCCGGTCCTGCGCTTCGGGGCGGAAGGTGATTGTGGGGAGGGATGGAACGCATGCTCGAAGTACCATCCCTGCAAGGTTCTCCGGCCGGTACTTCCCAACCTCCGCAGTGGCGTAGTCGGACGGAGACATCCCTGTAGAGAGGACAGAGGGCATAGGGCGATGAGTGTGGCTGAGAGTTGGTCGCGTGTGATGAGCCTTCTTCGAGAGCATGCGCCGGCCGATCACGCGGATCTGCCGGGGCCCGCTACGGAGCAGATGCTCGCGGCAGCCGAGGAACGGATGGGGATCTCCCTTCATGGGGACCTGCGGACGTGGCTGTTGCAGAACAATCTGGATCTGCCGGAGGAAGACGTCGACGACGACGTGATGTGCTGCGGCTTCGACGGGTTCCCCGACGAGGGAAGCTTCATTCTGGGCATCCGGGCGATGGAGAGGCTCTACGCGAATCACCCCTTGTCCGGTGGGAGCGAATGGCGCGAGGAGTGGATCCCGTTCCAGTCGGACCGGGACGGCTGGATGGGACAGTTCATCGACGCGAGGGACGGACGTATCGGCAGATGGTTCGTGGGTGCGCCCACGGTCACCGGCGAGTACGCGTCACTGGCTCACTACTTCGACTCCGTGGCGGAGATGCTGACGAGGATCGGCGCGGGGGACTATCCGGTCTGTTCCGTTGCCGAAGGGCGACTTGTCTGGTCGTGAGACGGTTCCCAACTGGATGACGGCCATTGCCAATCCGTCCTCACCCTGGAACGGCAGTGAGATTCATCAGCGTTGACGTTCCAGGGCGAGGACGGCTGCGGCGATGACGGTCATCCGGTTGGGGCTGCAGCGGGCCCGGCGCAGGATCTGCCAGGACTTGAGTCGCGCGATGCTTCGTTCGACCGGTGCTCGTGCCGCTGACAGGGCTCGGTTGATCGCCCACTGGGTTGTGGTGAGGTCTTGGCCGGGAAGCCGTCTGATGGGCGTGGTCACCCAGGGGCCGGCCCCGATGTAGGCGCGGTCGGCGAGCACGGGAACGCCCTGGCGTTCGCAGATCCGGATGATGCGTTGGGTGCGGGCCGCGGTCAGGTCATGGGTGCGGCCGGGCAGCGCGGGTGAGATCCACAGCAGGTTGCCGGTGGGATCGGCCACGACCTGCACGTTCACGCCGTGACGGCGGTGCTTCTGGGAGAAGTCGGCCCGGCTGTCGCCGACCCGGTCGCACTCGGCGAGCGTCCCGTCGAGCAGGACGTGATCAGGATCCGTCTCGCGCAGGACCCGCAGCAGACCGGGTGCCCGGCGGGACAGGTGGTTGACGACGGCCGTGACGTAGGCGTGGGCGGTCCCGACAGATATGCCGAAGCCGGCGGCGATCTGCGCGAGCCTCTCGTGCCGGCGCAGGTAGACCAGGCCGACGAGGGCGCGCTGGTGGGGCGGGAGCTTGCAGCGTCGGTCACCCTCACGGGTGACGATGAGCATCGATACCCACTCGACCAGAGCATGAGGCAGGTCGAATGCGGCAGGACGGGGAACCAACGAGGCTCCTGTGCTGATGAGTTGAGACGTCGATCACCTCTCTCAACGGCACGGGAGCCTAGTGAGTTGCGGGAGGCTGGCCCGTCACCCGATCAGTGGCCACTCTGAAAGAGCTCACTGACTCAACGGCCTCACCAGGTCCCCGCAGGCGCGTCGCAGCAGCGGTCTCGTCGTCGGCGGCGAGGAAGAGCACTATGTCGTGGGCCATCTGAGCATGATGGCAGCCCGCTGAGGTGACACGGGTGACGGCCATCGAGGCCAGGCGACATCTGTCTCGACCAGTCACACGTACGTCTGGTGGCACAACGTGGCCACGGCGGTGCTGGTCACGCCGTGCGCGGCGCGGCACAGCGCGGCCCCCCGCCCCGGGTGCGGGCTGCATCGGGCGGTGCGGTGCGTATGTTCGGATCGGACGCGTGGCTATGCCGGTCGACCGGCGATGGACCGGTGTGTCGGCTCCCCCTCTTTCGCCCGCATGTGGGATCTGTCCACGCAGTCCCTGGACCAGTCGAGGCGGTCGGCCACGTTCAGCTCGGCGAGCAGGATGCGGTGCAGCTGGTCGAAGACCCCGGCCTGCTGCCACCGCTCCAGGCGCCGCCAGCAGGTCTGTCCCGACCGAACCCCAGCTCAGGCGGCAGGAGTTGCCAGGCGATGTAGTTGCGCAGGACGTACAGGATGCCCTGCAGACACAACCGGTCCGGCACCGGCCGCGGCCCCGGCGACCGTTCCGGCCAGGGCGGCAGCAGCGGTTCGATCAGTACCCACAACACGTCATCCAGGATCCAAGGCCGAGTGCTCACGCCATCACGAACGGCCGAATCATCGCACCGGTAGTGCCCGACCAGGGCTTCTCAGTAAGATCCTGTTACGAGCTCTGAGGAACGCGAAGGCAGCCGACACGCAGGGTGCCGGCCACCCGATACCCTCTCTAGATATTGATGAGATTCCAGGTCTGGTATATATTGCTTGCCACGCAGGTGCCCTGAGTTTGATAAGGGCGACTGAGATTTCCGTCGAGACAAGCGAAATTGTCCCCGTTTTCGAACTGGCGATTCCCGGTCCAGAGCTGCCATAGCACAGCCATGTCATTGTTATTGCATGCCGAGCTCGTTCCGAGGCCCCATTGGTAGTCTACGTGCAGGCATCGACCGGTGTTTACGTCCTGGATATGCCAGAGGCCATTTCCAACCCAGATGAAGCGCCATTCTTGGTAGACGTTTCCGGACTGGCAGGGGTTGAAGTAGACGTCTCCTGCTACATTGCTGTCCAGGCAGGAGCCCCCGATGGCGTGCTGGATGTGGTGGATGGTGCCGCCGTCAGCACGTGCACTGCCGGCATCGATGACGCTGAACCCGATTACGGCTACAAGCGCTGATAATAGCGCCCCGATCCGTCCGGTGATTATCTTATTCTTCACGTCCCACTCTCTCATGTTGGCGCGTTGTCCACGACCAGTGCAGGTTTTAGCCTATTTGAGCTGAGAGAAAGCAATCGATATCGATTGCTACGTTGTGAGCATCCTGCTTCAACTCGGGGTGAGTCAACCCTCTGGCCCATCGATACCTCTCGGCATCACATTGGCTTTGGGTAATAAAGACATTTTGCGGGATTCGAGCTGTCCGCATATGGGCGGGTGTTCACCTGTGCGGTAAGATAAACGTGATCGAGATAACATTGGAAACCGAGGCCCTGTTCCTGTAGAAGGCCATCGGGGGCTGCATCGGCCGCGCGGCGGCGTGGCCAGCGCTTCTGAACTTGAATTCGTGATGTCGGCGGTGTCGCGGAGGCCGTTGGGCGCTGGTCGTTCGGGATCAAGAGCGTGTCTGCAACCAGCGACGCGCGGCGGCCAGTGTCACTTCGATGTCGTCGCTCCATGAACAGACTTCCAGCCAGGACAGACAGATAGCCGCCCTGGGCGAAGACCAGGACCTCACCGGGGCACTCGCCGGCTTCGGTGACGAGCTGCACTTCGGCTGCCACGGCCGTGCTGGGGCCGGTGGGTGCATGTCCACCTTGCTGGTGTCGAGCTCGAAGTAGGCGGTGCCGCACCCACATGTGCGGCGTGCTCGCACACTGAGGTGCGGAACCTGCCTTTGAGCTCGTAACACGATCACGAGTCGGGCTTGTTGAGGCGTCGCCAGCAGATGAGGCTGCAGGCGAGGGAGACGCTCGGCGCACTCGGCCCTGACCGATAAGCGCTGCTGGCTCTCGGCGACAAAGCCACCGTGCCGCAGCCGGGCCCGAGACCGCCTCCGACGGCCTGTGGCGCCCCTCGGATGGAGGGGATGCGAGGGCCGTCTGGCCGGGCCGCCTAGGGAGTGTCGTCAAAGTAGCGTCGGCCGCCCGAAGGGCGGGGCTGGCGGGGTCTGGTGCGTGCGATCGCAAGGCGGAGGAGGGAATCGACGC